>CASPVX010000029.1 GCA_949425575.1 uncultured Bacilli bacterium | reverse complement strand
TCATATAACAGATTTCACAATTCTGTTATTTTTTTATATTCTAATTTAGAAAATTAGTATAGTTTAAATTTTCCGAAAAAAAAGAAACAGAATTTTTTTCTGTTTCTTCCCTAGCAAATATTTAAAATTGCCTATAATACTTTTCAATTCGTAAAAACAAATCTAATTGCGTACTAGTAGTCTGGGAGAGCATATATCGGCAAATAACATATGCCCATTTAATATATTAATCATTTTTTTTATTTTTATACTCATCAGATAGTTTATAAATATTAGAATTTAAAGCAATTCCCATTGAAAGAATCATTGAAAGTAAATAAATCCAAATCATCATTACAACTATATTAGAAATACTTCCATAAAATAATCCATAGTTTGAAAAATCACTAACATACCATGAATAAATTGCAGTTACTAAGAACCAACCTAAGGTTGCAAAAAATGCACCTTTATTAGTATATCTACTTTTTATTTTTGCATCTGGAGCAACTGAGTATAAAAACTTAATTGTCAAAAATACAAAAACAAGTGCTACTGGCCATTTTAAAAGCCAGAAAGCAAGTCTTAGCTTATCACTAAATCCTTCAAAAATATCTTGATTAACTATAAAATTAACGATAACATTACCATAAGCTAAAACCAAAATAACAAATATGAACAATAACATTAGCACTATTGCCATGATAATTGATTTAAACTTTTGTAAAAAATAATTTTTATGTTCAAATCCATATAACTCATTTGAAGTTACAATTAATGATTGTGTTCCATTAGAAACTAGAAAAAATCCAATTATCATAAATACTATTTCATTTCCATTAATTGTGGCATTAGTTACAAATGAAATAAACATATCAGCTGTATCTGCTGGAAATAAATCTTTCATTATAGAAACGAATGAATTTGAAAAATAATCAATTCTTGATCCAACATAACCAAGCAAAGTTAACATTGGAAAGATAGAAAGAACAAAGAAAAATGCTAATTGTCCAGGTAGGACACGCATTTCTGGTCTAAAAAGCAATTCCCAAAAATGCGATAAAAATCTTTTAATCGTCTGCATTACATGCCTCTTCCTTAGCATTTTTCATTGCAATTGTTGCTTCATTAACAGCATCATCAACTGTTTTAATACCATCAGTTATCATACTATAACCAATAGCTGCGCCAAAACCATGTGATAAATTTTTAAATTCTTTATTTAATTTTCTGCAATAAGAAACAGTTTCTTTTTCATTATGTCCTAAAGAATAAATTAAGAATTCATTACCACTTGTTCTAATTATTTCACTATTTGATAATTGATTGTTTATCAATATGCCAGCAGCTTCAATAATAATTTTATCACCCTCGGCATGTCCAAAATTATCATTGATATATGCTACATTATTCAAATCTACAATAATAATTGATTGTGGATATACTTCACTGTTATCCCAATTTTCTACATTGTCATTTAAATAATTTCTATTTTTAAGTGATGTTAATGAGTCAACATATCGAAGTTTATCTGATTTAGATAATCTAACTTTATGTTTCTTCTTATTTTTTATAAATCTGAAAGTTATAATTCCTAATAGTAATATTAAGAATGCTGATAATAAACTTAAAATAACTTTAATAATTTTATTACTATCATTATAGTTTAATATTTCGGTATAGTTTTTACTAAAAACATCTTCTGTTGGTGTAAATGTTAGATAAAAATCAAAAAACTCATTAAATGTTTTGTTACTTTTTATATCACGTCCAATAAAATTATAATCACCTGTTAAATTAAATTCATTATCGATTTTAAATTTCTTAAGAGTATCTCTTACATAATAATCATATGTATAATAATCAAGAGCTAAAACATCATCTTGTTTAACACTATTTATTAAATCATTTGTATTATTATAACCTTTTACTTCTATTTTATTTTCTTCTAAAAATGATTCAATCTTGCTTCCTTTTACAGTTTTTACTTTAACGTCTTTTAATGAACTTATAGATGGATATGATTTATCATTACTTGCACTTGAAACAATGACTACTTTTTCATCAAAAACTGAAGCAGTTTCATAAACATCCATTTTATATTTATCATTATCACTATAAGCAAAGATCATATCTAAATCATTAGAATTAAATGCTTTTAATAATTCTTCATAATTAGGATATTTTTTATAATCAATTTCCACGTTTGCTGCTTTTACAAAGTTTTTAAGAAAACCATAATTGATTCCTTTTAACCCGTCTTTTGTTGTTGTATCAAATGGACCATTTACTACAAAACCATATGTATATCTCTTACTACGAAACTTTGCTTTTGTTTTTTCTTCTATTTCTTTAGCTGAAAAATAATTGGCTGAAAAATACTTATAAAAAGAATCATTATATTCGTCATGTCTCCATTTTTCATAATACTTTGTAAGAATTTTATTTAATTTTTCATTATCGCCAAGTGTAATAACATAGTCTTTAGTATATTGTGAAATATTATATGCAATATTTAAGTTATCACTTTTAGCAATTTTTTCAAAATGATCTATTTTTGATACTACAATAGCATTAACAGAGTCATTTTCTAATGCACTGAATAATTCGTTGTCATTTTTATAGGTTTTATAAGCAACTTCTTTTGCTTCTTCTAAATATGAATTAACACTACTTAATTCTGCATCTGTCACTCCAATTACTAAACCATTTATATCATAAGTTTTTCTATATGTTTTTTTGTCTTTTGTAAGTAAAACATAATTATCACGATAAACTAAAATATCGTCTTTTCCTTTAGCATCAACTTTTTTAAATGAATAATCTGATGAATTATCATCGCTATAGTTTAACTTATTAAATTCAAGACCAGTATCTTCTTCTAATGAATTTAAAAAATCAAATAAAACACCTTCACCATCAACATTTAAAATTGGTATATTATTAGTTATATTAAGATCAATAACTTTATTTTTGTTATCCTCAATCCAACGTTTTTCGCTAATTGTTAAATTTGTATCATTATCTCCTCTAAAGAAGAAAAATACACTAGTAACAATTAGGGCTAATAAAATTAGCCCTCCTATAATCCCTAATGTTTTTTTACTCACTTATACCACTCCAAACAAAATCTTCACTAGTCTTATTTTTATAACCAGCAATTGGATAAGACTCAGTTTTCTTTTCTGTATTAATTATTATTTGAATATCATAATAATCTTTTATTTTATTTTTTAAATCATCAGTAATAATATTTGCATATTTTTTAGCATCTTCCTGTTTGATTTCAGTATCTAAAGTTACAATAAAAGTTAAAATACGCCCTTCATTTCTATAATCAACTTTATCTACTGATGTTTGATCCTTTAATTTACTTTTAATATCATTAATAACTTCTTTGGAAACTTTATGATTTTCAATATCTTTTAATCTATCTCCATATACATCACCGCCAGCAGCTGGAAAAACCACTACCTTAATTAAAATAATTAATAATAAAACTATAATTGCTGATGCAATTCCTATTGATAATTTTTTATTTTTTTTAACAAACCCCGTAATTTTATTCATTCTATCACCTCTAATGTTAATTATACTATATTTGCCTTTTTTATTCAATGAAAATTACTGTATTTAAAAAGTCTAGATTCACTAGACTTAAATTGAAATAGAAAATGGATCATTCTCACTGCCACTTCCACCCACTATTTTAACTGCTGGTTTTAAATTAACAACAGGCCTTATGCCTAAACTTGTTTTAGTTGCATTAGGAAAACTAGAATTATCATTAGTTAAAACACCATTATTAATTAAATAAACTTTTTCATAACCTTCATTACCACCTCTAGTAATTGTATAGTAAGTACTAGATGGCATACTTAAATAATTTGACTGTGAACAAGCTGCATAATTTGAAGAAGAACAATTACTATCATTTCCTGAAGCTTCTATATATTCATTAGCTGTTATTAACCCAACATAAGCTTTTTCATTTGTTTCGCACTCATTTCCAAGCGTTCCTGTACACCAAGTACCATTTGTTAAGTACATTGAATCTTTTAAATTATTATAATAGTTATTATTTAAATACTTTTTAAGTGAACTATTGGCCCAATAACCACCACCATAGTCATCCCAAGCACGACTAGTTAATATATCTTTCTTGATAATTTTAACAGAATCATCAGAATTAATTTTAATAATACGCCATATTTCACCATTAAAATATATATAATTATCTGGATTTAATCCGTTAAAGGCATTTGATCTAAGCTGAGTGCCTTTATTTTCTCTAATCCAACCTGCAATACCTGTTTTGAATGTTTCTGAACTATATTCATAAACATATTGATTTTTATCATACCTAATAATAATTGTTCCCGATAAATTATTTCCAGATTGCCTTGGATCTATTACATTATCATTTGTAATATAACCGCCTTGTAATAATGAAGAAATAGATAAAGACATTGTTCCCCCTTCTTCAGGTAGATCTTCAGCATGATCTATTCCCCATTCTTTGGCAGCCTTTATTAAAAGTTCAATTTGATCTTTATAAGCCTTTTCCTTTGAGTTTTTAATTACAGAGTTAATCGCTGGGTAAACCACTAAAGCTATTAGTGCTAGAAGCGTTACTACACCAATTAATTCAATTAAAGTAAATCCCTTTTTATTATTCATACTATCCCTCTATTTTCTATTTAAATTATAGATTATTAAATAATTAAAGTCAATTGAAAAAGATTTAGAAAAAACTAAATCCTACTATTTTTTTATGATTGTATATGGGTCATTTTCAGTTCCCTTGCCAGATAAGGATATATTAGAATCTAAATAAAGTACTGGTGCAACTCCAAATGTAGTATAATTTGCCTGATCATATCCAAGGTGACCATCATTACTAATCATAAACACTGAAGATGCCAAATCTTCTCTTGCATTAGATGATAAAAGCCACATCCATGTATTTGTTGTAGTTTTATTTATATTATATATCCAATTGTGTGTTTCACTATTACTGTAACATTCTGCCACATTTCTATAAATATATGCACTAATGCACCTTACGTTATTACTCGCTTTTACATATTCAGATACAGTTGGTAATGCAATATTCCCATCCCATAAATATGTTTTTTCCTCATTTATTATATTTGAAAGGGGTGCTTCATTTAATACATCTGAACGTAAAACTGGGCCCACATTAAACTTACCAGATACCATTTGACTTTTAGCTGTAGTACTTAAATTATTATAATATTCGCCATTTAAATATGTATTTAATTCTGAATCTGATTCTACATTACCACTATAACTACCACATACAAAATTATCTAATTTCATCCATGCATTACATCCATATGTATTTGCATGACCTTGTGAACAATAACCGGTTGTTCTATTTCCATTTAGATCATATGCTTTATCCCCAATACTGCTTGCTCTTATTATTTTTAATGTTCCATTGTTTTCTAATGATAATATCCTCCAACCTGCTGCTCCATCAAATTCTTCATTAAATGTTATATAGTTATTGGGATTGGCTCCTTTATAAATATATTTATTATCTTCTGTGACATCTTCGTATAGGCCATCACCTTCAGTCACTTTACTTTCTTTTAACTGTTCTATAGTAATTGGTTTTTCAATTATTTTTCCTTTTCCACTTATTAAAAAATTAGAAGAAAATGCTGCATATCCTGCACTAAACAAAAACACTATTCCTACAACTAATATAATAATTATTTTTTGTTTACCTTTACATCTAACAATTTTTTTCATGACTCTTCACCAATTATAATAATACTCTATTTTCCATTTTTTCGTCAAGAAAAAAAGTGATAATTAATTATCACTTTCATTATTTACTAATATCATTTTTCTCACACCATCAGATATTAAACCTGGTACTTCATTTTCTATTAATTTAGTTATTTCTGTTTTTTCTTCATCACTTAATAATTGATCTTTTAACATTTCTTGATATGCTGAAAAAATGTGTTGTTTTAAAAATTCTATTTCTGATAATTTTTTTGCCTCATATTCTTCAGCATTATCTAAATGGGCTAACATATGCTGATGCATACCTAAAGTTTGATCCATATCATAATAATTGTCAAGTTCATTAGCAACTATTATCATTCTGACAACTAAATCAGCCTTTTTAGTTGATAGAAGTTCTTCTTTTCTATGAAATTTTAAAGATCTTTTGTCTAGCTTTTTTAAATTTGTAAAAACATCAATAGTTCCCATCACTATAAATATATCAACTAATATAGTTATAATAATTGGGAAAGGTAAAACTAAATTTAGAAAGAAAGTGCATAGGACGATACATATTAATATGGCTATTTTACCACATAGTTTTTTATATTCTATTAAGATTCTATCTTTCATTTGCTCTAATGAATTATTTTCCTTTTGCGTATATTCATCTTCTAATAATATTCTTGATACTTCTTCTTGAAGTTCATTATACCTTTGCATTTTTTCTACATAAACCCTATCTTCATTTTTAAATATTTGTTTAGCTTCCTCTATTTTCTTTAATTGTTCTTCCAATCTTTTTAATTTTAAAATCAATGCTTTTAATTTTTCCATATTATCACACGCCTTTAATACTATGTTAATCTTTTTGTTTAAAAAGCTTATTACAAATTTTTGTTAAAAAATTAAATACTGTTACTTGGATCATAATTAAAATAATAAGTAAAATGAATATATGAGGTGTTGGTAAAACTAAAGAAAAGAAGTTTTTAAAACCTATTATTAATGAAACAAAAAGAATTACAACAAAAGCAAATAATGCTGTTCTCAATTTGTTAAATGGTAAACATATATAGAAAAGAAGCATAAATCCAGTAGCGCCTGTTACTAGTACACATAGGGTTGAGACTTGACTAGCACTAAGCATTAATGGTCCTTGCATAAAGTAAATAAGCATTATTCCAAAAACAATAGTAAGTGCTGTTGGAACTGATTTTTGTAGTACATTTATTAAAATTTTACCTTTTATTTTTTCATTGTTAGGTTCAAGGGCTAATACAAATGATGGTATTCCAATTGTAACCATACTTGTTAAAGAAAGTTGAATAGGAATAAATGGATAATTTGTATTTAAGAAAACAAATATTAAGGCAAGCAAAGTAGCATATATAGTTTTACAAAGAAATAATGATGATGATCTTTGAATGTTATTTATACTTCTTCTACCCTCTCCTACTACTTTTGGCATAGAAGAAAAATTATTATCAAGAAGCACTAATTGTGAAACATTACGAGCAGCATCACTTCCACTATTCATAGCTACACTACAGTCAGCTTCTTTTAAGGCTAGTACATCATTTACCCCATCACCTGTCATTGCAACAGTATGACCATATGATTTTAAAGCTAAAACTAAGGCTTTTTTTTCATCTGGTTTTCCTCTTCCAAACACATTATATTTTTCACAAATTTCTTTAGCAGATAAGTTATTTTTACTCATATCAATATAATTAACATTTTCAATTCCAACCTCTTTAGCAATATTAGCTACTGTAATTGGATTATCGCCTGAAATAATTTTCAAATCAACATTTTGATCTTTAAAATAATTAATTGTCGATTTAGCATCCTTTCTAATCTGATCTTTGATTAAAATAAGAGCCATAACTTCTAAATCTCTTGGAATCGTTTTATTTAATTTATGTTTAGATTTAGCAAGCAAAACTACCCTGTTATGAACTGCATAATTATCTAATTCTTTTTTTATTTTACTTGTATCTTTAAGTAATATTTCAGGAGCACCTAATACAAAGCTCTCCTTCTCATAGGAAATTCCAGACCACTTTTTTTCAGATGAAAATGGAACTATTTCCACTACTTTATAATCATTTTTTCTAGCATATTTTCTTTTGATTGCGTCCATCGTTTGATTATCATTTTCCATATTATAACCAATCATTCCAAGGGCATCTGTAATATCACTCATTTTAGTTAAATTTAATGGTACAACATCATGAACTTCCATTGTACCTTTAGTAAGGGTTCCTGTTTTATCTAAACAAATAGTATCAACTCTAGCTAGATTTTCAATGCAATATAACTCCTGAACTAAAACCTTATACTTTGCGAGTCTAATTACACTAATTGCGAGTACTGTACTTGTAAGAAGAACTAATCCTTCTGGAATCATTCCAATTAAAGCCGCACCTACATTTACAACAGCCGTGTTAAATGTATTTCCTGGAAGATCGATTTGATTTAAGAAAAGAAGTGTTCCTACTGGTATTATAGCTATACTTATATATTTAATTATTCTATTAATAAAGAACATTATTTCAGAATGAACACGTTTTAAATATTTAGCCTCACTTGATATTTTTGATGCGTAATTATCTTTAGCTACATGAATAACTTTTGCATAACAAGTGCCACTCACTATAAAACTACCTGATAATAATTCGTCCCCCTCTTTCTTAAGGATTGCATCAGATTCCCCAGTTATTAAAGATTCATTTACTAAAACCTCACCATCTATAACTTTACTATCTGTTACTATCTGATTTCCAGATTTTAATTTTAAAACATCGTCTAAAACAATTTTATAAATATCAATTTCTTCTTCCTTACCATTTCTAATAACTGTGGCCTTTTTTTCATTTAATAAAGATAGTTTATCCACTGTTCTCTTACTTCTTATTTCTTGGAAAGTAGAAATAACTGTATTACAAATAACTACACCCATAAAAAGCATATTTTTATAAGAACCGACCATAAAAATAACAAAAGCAATTGCCAAATTTAAAAAATTAAACCATGTGAAAAAATTAGTAAATATAATTTGTCCAATTGTTTTAGTTTTAACATCAGTATTATAGTTTACTTTTCCTTCATCAATTCTTTGTTTTACTTCTTTTGTTGTTAGTCCTTTTATTGTTTCCATAATCATGTCCTTCCTAGTTATAATTTTAGCATACATGAAAGAAAAAACAAGTCTAACATGACTTGTCTATAAAACTAATTTTGGATAAGTTTCTCTATCTTTAATAGATTCTTCAATTGCCCTATTAATTATTTGAGCATAAACATGTTTTTCATTTAAAATCATTTGATCACTTATTTCTTCTAACGATTTTTTTAACTTTTGATAAATCGCTTCGCTTGCTACATATAATATACTCCTAAATGCAGCAATATACCAAACGAATATACTGTCTTTATCTAACATATTATCATCATAAAAATCCATTTCATATAAATTATCTAAAATACCATTGATTTCCATAGTAAAATTAGATTCGTTTAACATATCATAATGTTTAATCTCCTCATCACTCATTCCGAAATTAAATGATAATAGTAGCCACTCTCTAGAAACTTTGCATCCATTATCTAATAGTTCTTCCTCAAATATTGGATTACCATAAATTTGATAATATTTTCTTCTTATTAACCAGTCTCTAGTTTCTTTTGGTAAATTACCAATAGCCTCATCAATAAAGAAAATATAACTTTTTTGAATATCGTTTGATAAAGGATTTTTTTCTCTTTGTTGTACAGCAACAGTCATTCCTCGTTTTTTATATTCAGCTTCCATCAGTGCTGGAAAATTTCTATTTATGATATCATCTATTCTATCATGAACTAGAGAATCAGAATGATCATTTGCCATAACTAATGTCATTTCACCATTTTTACCTTCATAAATTGATTCTTGCATTTCAGCATATACAATTCTATTTTCTTCTGGTAATGCAAGTTTAATAGCATCTATTACTCTTTGAAATTCAAAATCAGTATCCTCACCATCATATCTTCTGATTTCTAAATCAGCCAACTTTTCATATAATGAATATACTTTTTGAGTCATTTGTATAGACTGTGATTTTTTGAATGGTTCACTAAATTTAATGTATGGATATTTTTCGCGATCTCTTCTTGTTACTTCTATAATTTCACCAAAGAGATTTTTTGCGATTTCATTATTATTAATTACATCATCACTTTTAATTAATTCTAAAAATTCTTCATAATGAATATCCTCTATACCATATAAAACAGCTCTTAAAGAACAATTTATAATTCTAAGATAAACATAATTATCAATGGAATCATCCCAATTATTTTGTGTTAAACAGCTTATAATATCAGCCATTATACTTCCTGCATGCTTTACCTTTGAAAGTTCATACTCTATTCTTGTAATGCCATCAGTTACAATAAAACTTTCTACACATATTGATGATGAATCTACATGAAATTTTGCTTTTATCATTTCATTTTCAACAATTGGATTTGCATAAAAATTCATTAATCTTATCTTTATCAATTCCCTATATATTTTAGGATTTGATTCTTTTTTTATTTCATCTTCTAAGAAAAATGCTAACTTTCTTTGTAATTCTAAGTTCATTTCAGTAGAAAGTTCATATTCTTCTTCAAATGCTAATAATTGGTCTTCTAATTGATTTTTTATTTCCCCTTCATGCTCACTTATAAATGAATTTAATTCATCATTTCGTTTTGTTTGTTCTATCAGTTTTTGAGCACCTTCGCTAGCTGTTTTTTCTTTATCAGCGGGATTCTCTATTCTTCTTCCCACTTTATTTATAACTCTAATTAAAATATCTTCATCTAAATTAAACTCATTAGAATATAATTTGCTTAAATCATCATCCATTTCATCATCAGATGTTTTTAAGAAAAACTCTTCTAAACACAAATCTTCATGCATTACTAAAGACTTTAATTCTTCTATTAATTCATCCATTTCTTCATTTAAACTATCTTCTTTACGATTGTATTCAGCCTCAATAATTTCTAAATAACACTCATATACTTTCGTACTAGCATCTATTAATTTTTGTAAATAATTCATACCATCACACCTCATTTTATAAAACTAGTTTTGGATATTTTTCTCTATCTGAAACTGAATCCTCTATAATTCCATTAATTATACTTACTACCATATACTCGCCATTAATTAATAATGTCCCAACAAAATCCTTTATAACACTAATTGCCATATTATAACGTTCTTCATCTAACATGTATAATAATCCTCTAATTATGATTATATATCTAACAACTGAAAACTCATTAGACTTCTTTCCTGAATCCTGCATTAGTAAGTCGATTATACTATTTAATGTTTCATTTATATTACATATACATATAGCTTCTTTTAATCTATTATATTTTTCTTTTTCCGATTCTGTTGCCATTACCCCATCTAAGGATATATGTTCTCTAGGAATTTGACCACCATTATTTAATATTGCATCTTCTACCCAAGGATACTTATGAATATAACTATACTTGTATTTAATTAATCGATTTTTCAAATTTTCATCAGTAATACTTTGCAAATAATCATCTAAGAAAAATACCATTGATTTTGACGCTAACATATAAATAGCATTTTGAATTTCATTTGATGGAACAAAGTTTGGATCTATTTTTGATGGAACCCTATCTAAGTGTGATGATAATCTTTTCAGTTGACTATCATCTATCATTTCATAATGTAATGATGGAAGTGTATTCATATCATTTCCGTTTAAATATTTCTTACATTCAGCTATAAATACCCTTTCTTCTTCTATCCTAGCAATTTTAATAGCATCTAGTACTCTTTGAAATTCAAAGTCAGTATCCTCGCCTTTATATCTTCTAATTTCTAAGTCAGCTAATTTTTCATATAATTCGGATATTTTATTTTCTATTGCTACAATTTCTAATTCATCTTTAGCAAATTCAACTTTTGGATAATCTATACGATCTTGTGTAGCTAATTTTATAATATCTTCTAAAATACGTTTACCAAATTCATCTAAACTATCCATCATTTCATCTAATAGTTTAATATTATGTTTAAAGTGATTACTATCAAATAAATATAATATAGCTCTGAATGCGCACTTTACATATTCTATTGTGGCATAATTATCTTCTAAAACATTAATTCCCTCATTAACAATATCTAAAAGTAGTGATTTATTTGCATCTAACATTTCCTTTAAAAATATTAAACATTCCGTGGTTTCATTTTCATCTTTGCCTATCAAATTTTGAACACCAATAGTATCTGGATTTTGATAGAATCTAGATTTAAGTAATTCTACTTCAATAAGTGGTGTGCTATAAATAATATTCATCTTTATATGCATTAATTCTAAATACACACTATCATCAGCTTTTTCCATCGCTTTATCTAAGAAAAATAAAAACTTTTTGAAAAACTCTAATTCTACTTGTATATTCATAGCATTTCTTTTATTATTATCTATAATAGCTTGTTCTACTTTTCTTTTAGCTTCCTCCTCATGGCCCTTTAATAAACCTAAAGTATCTTTAAAAGCAGGGTTAGATTCCATAAACTCAAAAATTTCTTCTATACTATCTTTTGCATTTTGATCAGCAATTGCTGGTTCCAAATCCCTTTTTTCAATTTTTGCAAGCACTCTTTCAAGCACTTTATCTGTAACACTATTGATATCCACTTTTCCACTTAAAATTTTAATATAATCATCAATGGATAGTTTTAAAGAAGCTTCTTCTACACAAAAATCTTCATATTCAATAGAAGCTTGAAGATTCTTAAATACTTCATCATACTCTTCTTCTGAAAGTCCATTAGTTCTACGTATCAATTCTACCATTTCTATATTTAAATAATTATCAGCTACTTGCGTGCTAGCATCTATTAATTTTTGTAAATAATTCATAATCGCGCCTCTTTCTGTAATTGTTTATTATACTCATTTATTTTATTGTTTTCAAGTGTGTTATAATGATTTTGGTGATAATATGAAAAAGGAAACTAAAATAACTATATTTTGTATTATTTTTGGTCTTATTATTGGAATAATTTCCAAATACAGTAATGAAGTTTTTGGTAATAGTATTTATGATCAGATATTTCATAGTCTAGATACAATTACTGCAGGTTTATTTATATGGATGGTGATTTGTTATTGTATTGCTACTTCATCTAAGAATAAATGGTACGCAGTTTTAAATGTTTCTTTATTTTTAATTTTCATGATGATTTCATATTATTCATATTGTTTAATAGTATTAGATTATTTTCCAGATAAAAAAATTATTTTTTGGTCACTTATGTTAATACCATGTGCTTTTCTAGCATATTTAGTAAAAATAATAAAACCTACAAAAGTAATAAAAATATTTTATTTAATTTTAGGAATTATTATTATAATTATAGATTGTCTTTGGCTTCATGGACTGACACCACTTACAATAATCTTTGATATTTTACTATTAATTATTTATATGATTGCGATAAAGATACAAAAAAACTCACATCAGTGAGTTTTAATTTTGGTTATTTATTTGTTGTGTTTGAATAAGTTGGTAACTTATTAACTCTTTTCCAACTAAATTTTCATTATACATATTTACTGCTGTTATTTGACTATTTTCATATGTCTTATAATAATATATACCTTTATCTAAATTACAACATGAATTATAGATTGTTATCTCATAACTATTTGGTGTTACCTCAACTAAACCTCTTTGTTGTTCTACAGAATCTAATATATGAAAAAATTGACTAATGCTTTCCGATTCTGAATTACCAGATAATGAATTTAGTTTAGTAAAGGAGGCTTTTACAAATCTTGAAGCTGATGATAAATCTCCAGGAAGTCCGAGGGCTCCCATTCCTTTACTATATGGTTTCAAATCTAATGTTTTTGAAAAAGTGTTTATAGGATCTTTAATAGATAAATTCATATAATTATTTAAATTAAATAATTGAATATCAAATGGTGGATTATTTGTTAACACACCTACTGGATTATCATATACCTTTAGTCCCTCTTTTACACATTCTACTGTGATTGAAGATTCTTTATCTGAGATCATCCAATGTAATGGAGACAAGGGTAAATCTTTACTAAAACT
>CASPVX010000028.1 GCA_949425575.1 uncultured Bacilli bacterium | reverse complement strand
TAATATAGACAATTTTTATTTAAGTAAGATAAAGATAAGAGTAACAGATTTAGCTAATAATAATAAAGAGTATAAATTAACTGATGAACAATTAAATGAAGCTTATCAAGTGTTATATGAAAAATTAAATACTGGCTATAATGAGCTATCAGAAAAGCAAATTCAAAGCGAAAACAAATTTTTAAATAAAACGCATCCAATTGGTAGTATATATATTAGTGTGACAAATGAGAACCCAGCTGAAATAATTGGTGGTGATTGGGAAGTCTTTTCTAAAGGAAAATTACTTGTGGGTGTAGATGAAAATAACAGCAACTTTAATACGGTAAATAAAACTGGAGGTAGTATTACAACAACCTTAGCTACTTTAAATTTACCATCTCACACTCATTTTGTTCCATCATTGTCTGGTAACACTAATGAATCAGGAGATCACAACCATAGTATTTCCTCGCTTACAGGGACAGCTAAACAGGGAACTACAGAAGCAACTGGTGGAAACCATACACATACAAGGGGGACCTGGGAGATAACTGGATATTTAGGTGCTCGTGGTGGAGCCGAACCTAAATTTGGGACACCTGGAGGAGCTTTTTATGAAAATGTTAAAGTAACTTATTATAGTAAAACTACTAATTTTAATTTTTCGGATTTAGATGAGTCAGTACAACATCCATATAGATACGATGGTTTTGGTTTTCAGGCCTCTAGAAATTGGTCTGGTGCCACATCATCAGATGGTGCTCATACTCATAATATAACTACTAATAACAGTAATACTGGTAATAATAGTACACATATACATTCTATTACAACAGATGAAAACATGTCAGGAACAACTGGAAATGGAGAATCATTTACTAATGTCAGTAAATATATAACTGTAAAAATGTGGAAGAGAATAGGTTAGGAGGAAATTATGAAAAAAATATGTTTATTAATAATAAGTAGTTTTTTATTTATTAATAGTACTTTTGCAACTAATATAGAAAACGATTTAAGTAACTTAAAAAATAAGTACAATTCATTAGAAGAAATAGTAAATAATTTTGACAAAAATATTTTAAATAAAACATATCCTGTAGGAAGTGTTTATATAACAACAACTTATTCATCTTCAAAAGAGGTGGCAACAGCTATTGGTGGCGAGTGGGAAAGATATGGAAATGGGAAAACTTTAGTTGGTGTAGACGAGGCAGAAGAGCTTTTTAATAATGTTAACAAAAGTGGTGGAACATCAGAAATTACTCTTACAGAAGAGAATTTACCTTCACACAGTCATAAAATAACACCACTTTCAGGGTCAACAAATGAAACAGGAATTCACAACCATACTATACCTAGCTTAACAGGAACTGCCGCATCTGCAGGAGCTCACACTCACACCAGAGGAACTATGGAAATTACAGGGTATATAGGCGCTACAGGAGGTAGTGAACCTAAATTTGGGGTTCCCAGTGGAGCATTTTATTCCAATAATAAAGTTACATACTTTAGTCAGACAACAAATGTTAATTTGGCAGCAGGTAGTTATAGATATGATGGTTTTAGTTTCGCTGCTTCTAGAAATTGGTCTGGTGCAACATCATCAAATGGTGCGCATTCTCATACAGTGACAATAAATGAAGGTAATACGGCTAATAATGGGAATCATGCCCATACATTTACAACCGAAGAAAGTACTTCAGGTGCATCAGGAAGCAATACAGCATTTACAAATTTGCAACCTTATGTTACAGTATATATGTATAAGAGGGTGGCATAGTATATGAAGAAAAAAATTATAATTGCTGTATCAGTTTTAGTATGTTTAGTTATTTTGATATTAATTATTGCTAGTATGGGTACTAAAAATAAGGAGAAAAAGTTAAATAATTTAGACTTTAAACAAGAAACTTTTACAATAACAGATAATGGAACAGAGATTGATGTTTCTATCAAAAATAATAATAAAGAAGATTTGATTATTGAGAATGTAGAAGCAACTATATATGATGATCAAAATAAAGAAATAGGTAAAATTATTCAAAAAGATAAAACTGAAATAGGGAAAAACAAAAAAGTAGTTATTAAATTAGTTGGTGATAAAAAATATCCATCAGCAGCTAGTGTAAAATTTGCAGTTAATTAAATTTAACTGTTTTTTTTACTTATAATTTGGTATAATAAAAATATTCCAAAGGAGAGATAAAAATGAGCGTAAAAACAGAAAGAATTGCAAGTAATTTAGTGAAAGAAATTAGCTACATTTTGATGGCTGAGGTAAAAAATAAAGATATTAATTTTGTAACAATTACTGATGTAAAGTTATCTGATGATTTAAGTTTTGCGAAAGTATACTATACAGTGTTAGACGAAAATACTAAAAAGGAAACAGATAAGGCCTTAAGAAGTGCTGCAGGATTTATTAGACATGAACTTAGAGATAGAGTAGATATAAGACAAATTCCTGAGCTTAGATTTGTTTATGATGAATCAATTGAATATAGTGAAAAAATAGAAGATATTATTGAACAAATTCACGAAAATGATAAAAATGAGGAAAATTAATAAATGAGTGTTTTAATGAATGATGAAATTAAATTTTGGTTTATTATCGCACTTATATCATTTGTTATATGTACCTTAATAGTTATTCTTACGATAAAACTAATGATTAATAGTTTTAATAAAATTGGAAATGATAAAACTGATAAATAATCAGTTTTTCTTTTTAAAAAAAATGGAAATTTTTGGAGAATCTTACTATAAAATATACTCTACTAGACCATAATAATATGTTATAATTATAAATAGGTGATACAAATGAAAAAAATAATCTTGGTAGATGGTAATAACTTAATGTTTAGAAGTTACTATGCGACAGCTTATACAGGGAATTTTATGAAAAATAGTAAAGGTTTTCCTACAAATGCATTATTTGGATTTACGAATATGATTAATAAAATTATAAATGAGGAAAGTCCTGAATATATGATAGTTGCATTTGATAAAGGAAAAACTTTTAGACATAAAGAATATGAAGGATATAAAGATGGTAGACATGAGACACCAGAAGAATTAAAAGTACAGATGCCAATTGCAAAAGAGTTATTGGGAGCTATGGGTATCAAATATTATGAAATAGACAATTATGAAGCAGATGATATCATAGGAACTTTTGCTGATTATTGTGATAAAGAAGAAGATTTTATTGGTACAATAGTTAGTAGTGATAAAGACTTGCTTCAATTAATTAGTTCTGATGTTGATATTAAATTATTAAAACAGAAAGATTATATTCGTTATAATGAAAAATCATTTGAAGATGAGTATGGGATTAAACCAATTAATGTTATTGATTTAAAAGCTTTGATGGGAGATCCATCAGATAATATCCCAGGAGTAAAAGGAGTAGGAGAAAAAACAGCTCTAAAATTATTAAACGAATATAAAACAATAGATAATTTATATGACCATATTGATGAAATCAAAGGCAAACTTAAAGAAAAATTAGAATCTGATAAAGATAATGCTTATTTAAGTTACCATCTAGCAACTATTGTCAGAAACGTTCCAATGGATATTAATATAGAGGATACTAAATATTTGGGTGTAAATGCAGAAGTATTAAATCCAATGTATGAAGAATTAGAATTTTTTTCATTTCTGAAAAAGAGTGTAGTTAAAGATCATGAAAAAACTAAATACCAAATTATTAGAAATATTAATGATATAAAAATAGATAGTGAAGTAGCTGTTTATTTAGAAGTGTTTGGAAGTAATTATCATAAATCAGAGATAATAGGAATGGGAGTATATAATAAAGATATTTGTTACTATATACCATTCGAGATATTAAAACAGAATCCGAAATTTTTAACACAAATTCCTAAATATACTTATGATGTTAAAAAATTAAAAGTGGCTTTAGATTGGCAAAATATTGAATGTGATAATTTTAAATTTGATGCATATACCGCAGGTTATTTAGTTGATTATAATGTGAAAGATGATATAGCTTATTTAGCAAATGAAATGGGTTATGATCTTGAATTTTATGAAAAAACATATGGTAAATTTATAAAACTAAAAATGCCAGATGAAGAAACAATTGCAAGGGTAACAACAGAAAAAGCTAAATTTATTTTTGATTCTAAAGAACAATTAATTACGAAAATGAAAGAAGAGGACGTATTTTCACTTTATTATGATATAGAATTTCCACTTTCATTTGTTCTTGCTGATATGGAATATACAGGAGTTAAAATTGACGTAAATACATTGAAAGAAATGGGCGAAGAAATTAAAATAAAATTAGAACTTTTAACTAATGATATTTACCGTGAATCAGGATGTGAATTTAATATTTCTTCACCCTTACAACTTGCAGAAGTATTATTTGATAGATTATCTCTTCCTAGTGGTAAAAAGAGAAGTACCGCTGTAGATGTATTAGAAAAACTTGAGGATAAACATCCGATTATTGGTCTTATTATGGAGTATAGAAAATTATCAAAACTTTATAGTACTTATATTGAAGGACTTATGAATTATTTAATCGATGGAAAACTTCATACTATATATACTCAAACATTGACTAAAACAGGAAGACTATCGTCTATTGAACCAAATTTACAAAATATTCCAATTAGATATGAATACGGTAGATTAATAAGAAAAGCCTTTGTTCCAGAAATGGATTATATGGTTGGTGCCGATTATTCCCAAATTGAACTTAGAATTATGTCTCATATAGCAGATATTAAATCTTTAAAAGAAGCCTTTGTAAACGGAGAAGATATCCACAGCAAAACCGCCAGTGATATATTTGGAGTGAGTAGTGAAATTGTAACACCAGATATGCGTAGAATTGCAAAAGCTGTTAACTTTGGAATTATTTATGGAATAAGTGGATTTGGTTTAGGTGAAAATTTAAAAATAAAAGCTAAAGAAGCAAAAGAATTTATAGATAAATATTTGGAAACATATCCAGGAATTAAAGAATATATGGATAGTTCTATAAAAAGGGCTAAAGAAGATGGTTATGTAACAACCTTATTTCATAGAAAAAGATATATCCCAGAACTTAATCATTCAGTATATACTATAAGAGCTAGCGGGGAAAGAATGGCATTAAATACACCAATTCAAGGAACTAGTGCTGATATAATAAAATTAGCAATGATTAAAATTTATAATAAATTAAAAGAAGAAAAAATGAAAACTAAAATGATTATTCAGGTACACGATGAACTTATTTTTGACATTCCAAAAGAAGAAAAAGATAAAGTATTAGAAATTATAACTGATATAATGGAAAATGTATTTAAACTTGATGTACCACTAAAAGTAGATGTAGCGATTGGCGAAAACTGGTATCAAGCAAAGTAATCGCACATAATAAATAATTGTATAAAATATAATGGTGATAATATGAAAAAAATAACAAGAGTATTAATTTATAGTTTTATAACAAATACCTTTCTAGCGCTAATTAAAATTATTTCTGGGATTATAGGTGCATCAGGTGCTTTAGTTGCTGATGGTATGCATTCATTAAGTGATACTATAACTGATATTTTTTCAATAATAGGCAACAAGTTATCATCTAAGCCAGCAGATGAAAAACATCCTTTTGGCCATGGAAAAATAGAATATATTACTTGTTTAGTCATTGGTGTTGTAGTCGCACTAATGGGATTTAGTATTATATATAAAGCACTTACAGAAGAAGCAAATGTTCCTAGTTTATTTATGGCTGTGATAGCGATAGTTGTTATTTTTGCTAAGCTTATTCTTTCTAGCTATATTTTGAAAAAAGGAAAGCAATATGAAAGTAATCTTTTAATTGCTTCTGGCAAGGAAAGCCTTTCAGATGTTATTAGTTCAGTGGTGGTATTAATAGCGATTGTTATTTCACAATTAGGTAAAGTAAATTCAATATTTATGTATGCTGATGTAGTGGCTATGATTATCGTTGGTATTCTTATTTTAAGAATTTCTTATAATATTTTTTCTGAAAATATAAGTGGGTTAATAGGTGAACAAATAACAGATAAAGATTATATGAGTAAGATAGAAGATATAATTTCAAACTATAAAGAAATAAAAAAAATAGATAGTGTTGTAGTTTTAAAATATGGAAATATTTATCAAATTACTTCAGAAGTTAGTATGGATGCGAATATAAAATTAAAAAAAGCACATGATATTTTAGACGTTATAGAAAGTGAACTAAAATATTATGATAATAGAATTGAACACATTAATATCCATATAAACCCTTATGAAAAAAATTGACATGTAAAATGAAACGTGTTAAAATCAATTTATAAATCTGTGATGAAGAAAAGTAATATAAAAATTATTTTATAGAGAGTTAGTGGTTGGTGGAAACTAATAATAATTTTATATGAATCTACTTCGGAGTGCATGTGAAAACATTGCCGGCATAGCCGTTATCGTTAATTAAGACCAGAAATAGGATGGTACCGCGTAATTACGTTCCTATGTTTGTGGTCTTTTTTTGTTCTTGGAGGTGTTTCATGGAAGTTTTATTAATTGTAGTTGAAAATCTGAAAGTAAAAAGAAAAAAATTACTTGCTGAAAAAGAAAAAAATGATGAAAAAATTAGAGAATGTGAATCTAAAATTTCTTATTATAAATTTCTTTATAGTTATTTTATTTGGATGAAAAAAGCGAAAGAAAAAAATGTTCAAACATATTCTAAAATTTTAGATTTTTCCATAGAACATAGAACTTTATTTGATTTTTTAGATAATCCAAGTAGTAATTATGCAGAAAAACAAATGTCTAAATGTAAACAAGATATTAATTACTACACAGGTTTGTGTTTAACCTTATTAAAAGCTTTAAAAAGTTATTTAAAAAATTTGAAGAAATTAAAAACGAGAAACAATGATATTGAATCTAAAATTGCCGAAATAGATTTAGAATTATTAAGGTTACAGGAAGAAAAAACAGAAAGTGCACAAAATGAAAATGCACCAAAAAAATATATATTAGAAAGAGGAGAAAACGATGATTGATATTAAAATTATTAGAGAAAACAAAGATATTGTAAAGGAAAATATTAAAAGAAAATTTCAGGATCATAAATTACCTTTAGTAGATGAAATTTATGATTTAGATTTAGAGTTTAGGGAAGTAAAACAAAAAGGTGATAACCTTAGAGCAATGAAAAATGAAAAGAGTAGTCATATTGGTTTATTAATGCGCGAAGGAAAAAAAGATGAAGCTGAAGTAATTAAAAAAGAAATTGCAGAAGCAAATGATGAAATAAATGAACTTTCTTTAAAAGAAGAACAATTAGAATCTACAATTAAAGAAAAAATGATGATGATTCCAAATATTATTGATCCATCAGTTCCAATAGGAGAAGATGATACAAAAAATGTTGAAAATGAAAAGTTTGGAGAGCCAGTAGTTCCTAATTTTGAAGTTCCACATCACGCAGATATATGCGCTAGACTAAATGGTCTAGATAAAGAAAGTGCAGGAAGAACTAGTGGAAATGGATTTTATTATTTGATGGGAGATGTAGCTCGACTTCATTCTGCTATGCTTTCATATGCTAGAGATTTTATGATTGATAAAGGATTTACATATTGTGTTCCACCATTTATGATAAGAAGCGACGTTGTTAGTGGCGTAATGAGCTTTGAAGAAATGGGCGATATGATGTATAAAATTGAAGGTGAAGATTTATATTTAATTGGTACTAGTGAACATTCAATGATTGGTAAATTTAAAGATCAAATTCTAAAAAAAGAAGAACTTCCAATTACTATGACTTCTTATTCACCATGTTTTAGAAAAGAAGTAGGATCTCATGGGATTGAAGAAAGAGGATTATACCGCGTTCATCAATTTGAAAAACAAGAAATGATTGTCATTTGTGATAAAGAAGAAGGTATGGATTATTATACTAAAATGTGGCAATTTACAGTAGAATTATTTAGAAACCTAAATATTCCAGTAAGAACTTTAGAATGTTGTAGTGGAGATTTAGCTGATCTTAAAGTTAAATCATGTGATGTAGAAGCATGGAGCCCAAGACAACAAAAATATTTTGAGGTTGGATCTTGTTCTATCTTAGGGGATGCTCAAGCTAGAAGATTAGGTATTAGAGTTAAAGGAGAAAATGGAACTGAATATGTTACTACTTTAAATAATACTGTTTTAGCAACACCAAGAGGATTAATCGCATTTTTAGAAAATAATGTTAATGAAGATGGAAGCGTTAATATTCCAGAAGTTTTAAGACCATATATGGGTGGTAAAGAAAAGTTAGTTCCAAAAAATTAAGGGTCAAATTAGACCTTTTTTTGATATAATGAAATAAAGGAGCGTGCGTATGAGAAGATTTGGAATTATGATGAGTTCAATCATAATAATGATTTCGGTTTTATTTTTAAGTATTAGTTTTTCAATTAAGGACAAATTAATTTCAAATATATCTACTGATGAAATTGATAATATAGTTACAAATGAAGTTATTTCTTTGACTGAAAAAAATCTTGATAATTTAACAAACGAAGAAAAAGATTTACTAAAAGAAGAAATTAAAGATAATAAAGAAGTAAATAAAATTGTAGATAAATATTTAAAAAGTGCATTAAATGATATTTCTAATGATAAAGAAGAGTATAATGTTCCAAATGTGAAAAAAGAAATAACTAAAGTTACTGATTCATGTTTAGGTGTTTTAGAAAGTTCTAGAGGAAAAGAAATTCCAAATGAAATAAAAGATTCAATAAAAACAAAATTTACTGATGATGAAAACATTAATAATATTTATAAAAATTCAATTGACTTATTGAAAAGTGAAGATAATAGCACAATCAGTGAAATAATAAGCTTATATAACTTTATTACAAATCAAAATGTTAAAATAGGTTTTTGTTTTACAGCTGTATTATTTATTTTATTAATGCTGATTTTAAGTAAGCCTAAATATAGTTTTTCATTTAACTTAGGTATTACTATGTTAATTCCAGGTTGTGGAATGTTATTTGGATTAATACCATTATTAGAAAAAATGCTTAAATCCTTTGAAGATAAAATTGATATTAGTGATTTTATTACGAAGTTATCAGACACTTGTCATTATTTAATTCTAGTTTCAATTATTTTGATTTGTCTTTATTTTGTTATAAAATTAATTTTTAAAAATAAGAAAGATTAAGAAGAAAATTCTTTTCTTTTTTTATATAAAAATATATGATGAATTATTAATGAGTTATTAGTTTATAAATTTATTTGAGTATAAAAACGTATTATGAAACATAAAATTTGACATAATAAAGTATTTATAATAGAATATGTAGCATATTTGAAAGGAGCACATTTATGAATGAAAAACATGAAGTTACAAGTGCAGTAATAACTGATAGGGCTATGGAAATACTTCAATTTGATCATAATGAATTCTATGGTGTAGATGGGATTATTGATGTATTTACTAAAGACAATAGAATTTTAGCATTTGGTAAACAAAATGAAGAAGGCGAATATGCATTATTAGAAGCTTATTTTATGGCTAAAGGGGAAACTGGTATTGTTACAACTGAGGATGCAAGTGAGATTAACTTTATTTCTCAATTAGTTGGTATTATTGATTCTGGTGTTGCTGAAAGCATTGAAGATCCAGAGATGCTATTGCAAGCTGTTAGAGATGAATTTAAAGCTGCTGCAGAAGCACATTTAGATATGAAATTAATTGAAGAACCTAAAATGACTAGATAATATCTAGTTTTTATTTATTTTTTATTTTTAAAAATGTATAATGTAATAGGACGTGATTTTATGAAAGTTGGAATATTTGATTCAGGTATTGGTGGTCTTACTGTTTTGAAAGAAATGATAAGTACACATCCTAAAGCCCATTATATTTATTATGGGGATACTAAAAATTTACCATATGGAAACAAAACAAAAGAAGAATTAAAAATATGTTCAGATAATATTATTAATTTTTTGATAAAAAAAGATGTTGATTTAATTATTATTGCATGTGGTACTATTAGCTCTAATATATATGAAGAAATTAAAGATAAATATGGAGTTAAAATAGTAGATGTAATAAATCCAACTATTGATTATATTAAAAAGAATAATTTAACAAAAGTTGGGATTCTTGGAACCTATATGACTGTTGATAGTAAAGTATTTGAAAATAGATTAACTGATGTTAAACAAGTTGCATGTCCTAAATTTGTTCCAGCTATTGAAAGTGGAAAATCTGTTGATGAATATGCTAAAGAATATTTAGAACAATTGAAAACTTGTGAAAATATTGTATTAGGTTGCACACATTATCCATTAATTATAGATACATTAAAAAAATATAAAAATGTTAATTTTATTAATATGGGAAAATGTATTGCTGAAATTATTGATTTTAATAACGAAGTTGATTTACAAGTCGACTTATATTTTTCTAAAGTAGACGAAAATTTAAAACACAATGTAAAACAAATTGTTGGGGAGTTTGAAATAAAAGAAATATAAATTTATTTCTTTTTGTTTGTGATATAATGTTGTAAGTAAGAGGGTGAGAAAATGCCAGAACTACCTGAAGTTGAAACTGTAAAGAATACATTAAGAAAACAAGTTAAAGGAAAAATAATTGATACTTGTGATATATATTGGGATAATATTATTGCTTATCCTGAGGTAAAAGAATTTAAAGAAAAAATTAAAAATCAAAAAATTACAGATATTAGGAGACGTGGAAAATGGCTTATGTTTGAACTTGATGATTATTTTCTACTTTCGCATTTAAGAATGGAAGGAAAATATTTTATTAGAAAAAATGGCGATGACCTAACCAAACATGAACATGTAGTATTTAAATTTACAGATAATACAGAACTTAGATATCATGATACTAGAAAATTTGGAAAAATGTATTTATTAGATAAATCTAGTGCTCATTTGCAAAAGCCACTTAATGAATTGGGACTAGAACCTTGGGATAATTCTTTAACAAAAGATTACTTAAAGCAAAAGCTTCATAAAAAACCAATTAAAACAGAACTATTAGATCAAAGTATAATTGTAGGGATTGGGAATATATATGTAGATGAAATTTTATTTTTAAGTGGAATAAATCCAACTGAAAGTGCAGATAAACTAAAAGATAATGATTTAAATAATATTATAAAATATACAAAACAAACATTAGAAAAAGCTATTGAGCTTGGAGGAACAACTGTTAAAAGTTATACATCTAGTGAAGGTGTTCATGGTAGATTTCAAAATGAACTTTTAGTTCACACAAAAGAAATTTGTCCAAGTTGTAATACAAAAATTGAAAAAATAAAAGTAGGGGGCAGAGGAACCTATTATTGCCCAAAATGTCAGAAAGGAAGATAGGAATGAAAAAAACGAAAATTATTTGTAGTATAGGACCATCAAGTGCAAAATATAAAACACTAAAACAAATGGTTTTATATGGAATGAATTGTGCAAGAATTAATTTTTCTCATGCTACATTAGAAGAAAGAGAAACAGCTGTAAGTTTAGTAAAAAAAGTAAATGAAGAATTAGGAACTAATGTAGGAATCTTATATGATACAAAGGGACCAGATTTTAGAACAGGTCGTGTAAAAAATGATGAAATTGTTTTAGAAACAGGAAAACAAATTAAACTTGTTAAAACACAAGTTGTTGGAACTAGTGAAAGAATAAGTGTTAATTTTCCAGAAGCCTTAAATAAAATTGAAATAGGACATGAAATTTTATTAGAAGATGGTCTTATGAAACTAAAAGCAGTTTCAAAGGATAAAGATGGTATTTTATGTGATATCTTAGCTGGAGGAATATTGGGAAATAAAAAAGGAATTAATGTTCCAGATGCTGATCTTGATTTACAATTTATTAGTGAAAGTGATTACAAGGATATTATTTATGCTTGTGAGCATGATGGAGACTTTTTAGCCTTGTCTTTTGTAAATGATAAAGAAGATGTATTAGCAGTTAAAAATATTTTATCTAAGTATGATAGTAATATGCAAATAATTAGTAAAATTGAAAGTAAAGCTAGTATTAAAAATATAGATGAAATCATTAGAGTAAGTGATGGAATTATGATAGCAAGAGGAGATCTTGGTGTTGAAGTACCAATGACAGAAGTTCCGATTTTACAAAAACAAATTATCGAGAAATGCCGTAAAAAAGGAAGAACTTGTATTGTAGCAACTGAAATGTTTGCTTCAATGTATAAAAGTGCAAGGCCTACTAGAGCAGAAATATCAGATGTAGCGAATGCTGTATTAGATGGAACTGATGCAGTAATGCTAAGTGGTGAAACTACAACTGGGAAACATCCTGATTTAGCTGTAATGTATATGAAGGAAGCATGTAAAGAGGCCGAAAAATACTATGATTATGCTAATCAAAAATCATATGCTAAAGAAAACAATATTCCAAGTGCAATAGCTCATAGTGTTACTGAAACAGCTAATTTATTAGATGTTAAAACAATTATCGCATCTACTAAAAGTGGTTATACAGCTAAATTGATAAGTACACTAAAACCTAAATCACCAATTTTAGCAACTTGTATGTCAAATGAAGTAGCACGTTCATTAGCTCTTAATTACGGAGTTTATCCAACTGTTGTTGGAAGATGTCATAGTTATGAAGAAATCATCGAAATGGGTAAAGAAAAAGCCACCGCTTTTCAAGAATTGAAACATGGTGACTTAGTAATTATTACTGGTGGTTTTCCTAGATTAAATAAAGAAAAAACTACAGATTTTATGAAAATAGATAAAATTATTTAATAATAGGACGATGTTTATAGTCAATATCATTATTATATATTAAAGAAACTCTGTTTTCTATTTGTAACATTTCTAAATCGCTTTTATAAGAAGTGATTATAGGAATGTTATTTTTTTTGATTGTTTTAAGATAATTTCTACCATTATCATTTAAACCTAATATTCTTATATATTTTATATCTTTGTTATTTTTAGCTTCTTCTTTAGTAAGACCACATAAAATATGAATAAACATTCTTTTTAATTTACTATAAGTAAATCTTTTATTTTTTACTTTTTTAATAAGTTCTTCTAAAGAATTTGATTCATTAATAAATCTATTAATTCTATTTTCAATTCCTTCATCAACATCTAAATATTTACTTATATCGCTTGAAATAATTTTGTATTTTAATAACTCAAAATAATCATCAGTATATTTTGCATTTTTAATATATTTAAGTGTTTCTTTAGGAACATATTTGTTTATTCTTTTTTTATTTTTTAAAGCTTCTCTAATTGCAGTCGCACTCGAAATTTTATTTAATGTTTTATCATGAAAGTCGTTGGTTCTTTTTATTGTAATTGCGTTTATATTTGTGTTGTTAAGTTCTTTCATATAACTAAGACCAAGTAAATCATTTGGACTATTTATTTTTATTCCAGATAATTTGTATACAGCTTTACTAAGTGCAGTAGGGTAATTGATACCTTCATCTAAAAATTCTTTTACTAATGAATTATAATTTTTTTTCTTTTGTATTTTAACTATTTCTTTTAATTCTGTAATATCATTGCACTCACTACCAAAAACAATAGCCTCTACATTTAAATTTTTTAAAATGGAAATGGCACCTTTTGCAAAAATATCTGCACTTTGAGTACTAAAAACAAAAGGTAGTTCTACAACTAAATCAACATAATTAAGGGCAATTTTAGTTTTGTCCCATTTATTAATTAAAGATACATCTCCTCTTTGGGTAAAATTGCCACTCATAACTAAAATAATAGTATGATCAGGAAATAGTTCTTTAACTTTATTTATATGATATACATGGCCATTATGAAATGGATTGTATTCACAAATAATTCCAACGCTTTTCATTAAATCACTTCCAGTTATTTATTATAGCACTAATTTTTATTTTATTACAATTTATTAGATTAAAACAGCTTGATTATACATTCTGGTGTAGTATATAATATAAAAAGAATTGTAAATAATAAAAGTAAAGTAAAAATTATTCAATTCCCACTTGCAAATATGCTGGGGGGGGGGGTATAATAAAAGAAGAATAAATAATGGGAAAATGTAAAGAGAGGAGGAATACATATGAATAAGAAAATACTCATAATAGGACTCATAATAATAGTAGTAACAATGAG
>CASPVX010000027.1 GCA_949425575.1 uncultured Bacilli bacterium | reverse complement strand
AGAAGTAAGTCAAATGTTTGATCCTGCTGAATTAGTAGCTCCAACTATAACTGCTACTCCAGGGGGTACTGATTGGCATAAGAAAAAAACAGTAAAAATGACATTCCCAATGAATAGGGATGATTCAGCGGCAAGCATGAAAAATGATTATATATATCAATATAAAGTTTTTGCAATAGGAAGTGATGCAGCATCAGTAGATTTCAAAACAATATCAGAAAAAGAGTGTGAAGTAACAACCGCATCATCAGCATGTAAAATAGAGACAGATAGTCTTGGCAACAAAGTATTAACATATAAATTTGAAATAACAGATAATAAAAATGTAATAGCACAAGTAAGTGCTGGAACAAATAAAAAAGCACATGCTGCAGTAATAGATAAAGTAGACGGAATAGATCCAGAGATAAAAGGAATAAGTCCATATGCAACTGCAACAGAGATAAGATTACATATAAATGGATCAGATAATCCAAATGGTAGTGGAATAGCAAAATATGAGTGTAGTATAGATGGAAAAAGTTGGCATGATGCAAATGGATCTGTTTGTATATTTTCTGGATTAGAAAAAGAAACACAATATAAAATGGATGTTAGAGCAATAGATAATGCTGGTAATACAAAATCTGCAGATGCAACATTTACAACAGTAGCTGTTAATCCAGTAGTAACATTTACTGAAAAAATCGAAGGTCATGGTAAAAAAGTAACAATTAAATATCCTAATTTAGGAGATGCAGCTTTATATGAATATAAAGTAGGTGCAAATGGCACATGGATAAAAACGACAAGTTTAACTCAAGTGACTTCATTAATTACAGTAAACAATACACCAGTGTTTGCAAGAGTTTCTTATAATGGTGTATATGTTGTTTCGGGAACTATAAATGTAATGGTTGATACAACACCACCAACATGTACATGGTCAGGGCCAGCTAAAGCTGCCATTAGAAATGGAACAACAACTACATATACATTAACATGTAAAGATAATTTTGGCTTGTTTAGTGATAAAACAATCGCAGTAGCTGATGTTGAGAGTAGTAATACTGGTGCAGCTGTAGCAAGTGCAGTAAGCGCACCAACTGCAGTAACTAATGGATTTAGATGGACAGTTACAGTAAAAGCAGGAGCAACATCTCATGCAACTGCACAATTTAGATTAAAAGCAGGAGCAATTGCGGATGGTTTTAGCAATAAAAACTTAGTAACTGCATATAGCTCGGCAGTTAGAAATGATAGTACAGGGCCAACTGTAACATTTGGAACTAATGGTGGCGGATGGGCTAAATCAAGAAGCACTAAAGTAACTGCATCAGATACTTATTCTGGAATAGCATCAGTTAAGTATCAATGGAGTACTAGTACATCAACACCGACAAGTTTTGGTGGTACAATAGCAAATGGAGGAACAGTTACTGGATCAGGTGTAACAGGTAGATACTATTTATGGATTCAAGCAACAGATGGTTTAGGCAATGTTACAAAAGTTAGATCAAATCCATTTTATTTTGATAACACAGCACCGACGTGTGGTACTGTTACAAAGAATCCAAGTGGAAATACTACTGGAAATGTAACTGTTACAGTAAAATGTTCAGATGGACATTCAGGCTGTGCATATAGTAGTTATTCAGCGACTCATGGTGCAAATGGAACATATTCAAAAACAATTGCAGATAAAGCTGGTAATACAAGAAGTTGTAGCTATTCAGTAAGTAATCATATTAATCCAAGTTTATCAATAAAAGCAACATGGCGAAATTGTGGAGGCTGTCAATCAGGCGTTTCCAGTTCATATCATCAATATGAATATATTTTTACAATTTCTATGTCAGGGCAAAAATTAAAATCGGGTAAAGTTTGTTATTCAACACATTGTTGTACTTATTCAACAAGTTGCAAAACAGGTTATGGTGACGGTAAGTTTTCTAGTGCTTCAAAGTGGTACTATTATCGAAGTACGGGTAATGCTACAGCAACAGCGTGTGGAAGTTATAGTGGTTGTAAAAGTAAATCAACATCATAGGAGGTAAAATAATGAACAAAAAAATAATTCTAATTATTTTATTAGTAATACTTATTGTAAGTAGTATTATTTTCTTAAAAAATGATAGTAGTGAAAAATCAACACCAAATACACCAGATAATGCAAAAAAACAAACAGAGGATGTGATTTCAAAATTATTGGATCCAAAATCAACAAAAGAGGAACTTGTCAATATTACTGGTTCTGATACATTAGAATATAATGTTATTGTGGGAAAAGACTCACTATTTAGATGGACACCAAAAAAAGATATAGTAAAAAAGTATTCGCTTAATTCTTATGTAGATTTAGTAAATAAGTATTCAGATGAAATTGATAATAAATTTTTAAACAATTTAGATTATAAAATTATTTCTTCGGAATCCAATGAAAATGGCGAAATAGTTCAAACAATTGAAGCAATAGGATTTTATTATGAATTATATGCTACAGATCATTCTGTTTTAGCAATAAAATTACTTGAAGATTCTGGATATGATGCTTCTAATGTTGAGAGCGATGAAAAAACAAATGCATCATTTTTTAAGGCAAAAGTAAAAGCAATGGAACTTATGGAACCATATCTTTCTGAATATGAAAACTATGGTGAAAAAACAACATTTAAAGTAGTTTATGTAAATGGAAAACCAAAGGACTCTGATCAAATGCTAAATTTAACTTTAGGATTGAGAGGCATGATGTATGATAATATGAATATGTCTATAAAGGAAAATAATGATGCTCATAACGCACGTATAAAAAAATATATTGATAATGGCTATAAGACTGGAATCATAAAAAAGGGAAATTTGCTTGATTAATAAAAATTTAAAATAAAGGTTTGATAACCTTTATTTTTTATTATATAATGTGTATGGTGAATAATATGAAAAAAGTATTAATTGGATTAATTATAATTGTAAGTTCGTTTTGTTTAACAGCCTGTATGGGGCCTAAAACATATGAAGAAATATCTTATAGCGAACTTCAAAACAAAATAAATGATAAAGAGGATTTTATTCTATTTATAGGCGCTGAAACATGTAGTGCATGTAAAGCTTATAAACATGCACTAAATACGACAATTGAAAATTATGGAATTGACGTTAAATATATAGATATTGATAAAATTAGTGATGAACAGTTATCTGATTTAAAATCAATTGTTTATTTTAGTGGTACACCACAAACTGTTTTTATAACAAATGGTAAAGCTGATGAAAATAAAAAGAAAATAGATGGTAATGTTAAATATAGCAAACTTGTTAAAACATTAGAAAAATATGGATATATAAAGGAGAAATAATATGGAAGAAAATAGACCAGTTCCAATAAGCGAGGAAATAGCAAAGTTTCCAATTTTAAATGCTTATTGTGAAGATCTAACTGCTAAAACTTATGTTTCAAATCCCGCGATAGCAAGAGAAGATGAAATCAAAAAAACAATGCTAGTTTTATTAACTCCAGAAAAATCAGCACTTTTAATTGGTAAAGCTGGTATAGGTAAAACAGCAATTGTAGAAGGTATTGCTTATAAAATTCAAAGAGGCGATGTTCCAAACGCTTTAAAGGGTTATAGAATTTTAAAAGTTAATACATCTTCAATGATGGGTAAAGTAAGAATTAATGGTTTAGAAAAAACAGTTACTGATGCATTAGTTGCAGAATTAAAAGTTGCTGAAAAAGTAATTCTATTTATTGATGAAATTCATACCTTAATGGGAGCATCAGGAGAACATGGACCTATGGATTTAGCTAATATTTTAAAACCTGCATTAGACCGTGGAGATGTAAAAGCTGTTGGAGCAACAACGGTTATGGAATATGAAACATATATAATTAGAGATAGAGCGTTTCTAAGACGTTTCGATAGAATTGATGTTTCAGAACCAAACGAAGAAACAACTGTAGAAATTTTAATGGGTACACTTCCAAAGATGGAACATAAAACAGGTATAAAAATGAAATATGGAGAGTACTTAACAAGAATGCTGATGACATCTATTGTAAGTGCAACTTCTGAATATAAAAGAGTTTATGGTATTTCTGCCATGTATCCAGATGTGTCTCTTTCAGTTTTATCAGCAGCCTTTTCTAATGCGTTATTTGATAATAAACAATTAGTAGATGTTTCAGATATATATAAGGCAATATGTAATAGTAAAAGAATATATGCTGACACAAGAATAAAAGAGTTAGAGATATTTAGAGAAAAATATAAAGATGTATGTATGGAAGAAGGGATTGAACTTCCTATTGTTACAATTGATGAAATTTCTTCAGAAAACGATATATAAATCGTTTTTTTGTTATAAATTATAAAAAAATAATATATTTTAATTGTTTTATTTTGCCGAAAAATATGATATATTATAATAGAAAGGAGTATACAATATGACAGATTACAATAGTTATTATGGACAAACAATTGATACTACAAGTATCGACCCATCTATTTTTGTAGTACCTATGATTATTGGAGCTATTATTGGTATTATAACTCTAGTAGGTATGTGGAAAATCTTTAGTAAGGCAGGTGTTCCAGGTTGGGGAGCAATCGTTCCAATTTATAACATGTATTTACTATTTAAGATTACAATGGGGAATGGTTGGTTATTCTTACTATTATTAATTCCATTTGTAAATATTATTATAGGAATTGTCGTATATGCAAAACTTGCTGCTGCATTTAATAAAGGTATTGGATACACTTTAGGATTAATTTTCTTAACTCCAATCTTTATTATGATGTTAGGCTTCGGTTCAGCAGAATATGTAGGGACAAAATAAACTATCTTATGATAGTTTTTTTGTTTAGGCGTTTTTTTATAAAAATAAGCATATAATTATAATATCTTGTTTGAAAAAACATGGTAAGTGTGTTAAAATGAGATGTAGGATGGAGGATGTTTATGGAAACCAAAAATATACCTTTAAAAAATTATATAATATTAGCAGTTGCTATACTGTTCACAGTTTTAGCAGTGTTTTATATGAGAGGTTGGTACATTACAACAAAAGAGTATTATGATAATAATTCAGTTATTATAGATACTGTTTCAGAAATTAATAACGATGAAATTGGAAATTATTCAACTGATAATCCTAATTTTGTTTTATATGTATCTTCTGGAAGCAATGCTGATATTAAACCATTCGAGAAAAAATTAAAAAAATTTATTTTAAAAAATGATTTAAGAAATAATGTTCTTTATTTAAATTTAGAAAATGTAGATGTTAATGAGTTTAATAACTATTTAAATAAATTCGCAACTGAAAATGCAAATAGCTCATTATCAGATAAAAACAGTTCTGCAATTTATATTTTCCAAGATGGTAAAATTGCAAAAACAATGGGTTCAAATATTGATTTAGATAAGATGAAAATTGTTTTTCAAAGTTATGGGATAATTGAAAATGATTAATATTGTTTTATATGCTCCAGAAATTCCGCAAAATACAGGAAATATTATGCGTTCATGTGCGGCTACTGGAGCTAAATTACACCTTATAGAACCATTAGGATTTAGCTTAGATGAAAAAAGCATAAAACGTAGTGGTGCTAATTATATTGATTCATGTGATTATACAGTATATAAAAACTTTGAAGAATTTGAAAAACAAAACCCAGGAGAATATTATTTTTTAACTAGATATGGTAAAAAGCCACATACCGAATTTGATTTTAGTAAAAAGGATAAAAAGATTTACTTAATACTTGGAAGTGAAAGTTCAGGTATACCAAAAGAACTTTTACACGATCATTTGGAAACGTGTATGAGAATTCCAATGAATAATAATGTAAGAGCCCTTAATTTATCTAATTGTGCGGCTATTATTTTATATGAAGTATTAAGACAACAGAATTATAATGACTTACTTCGTGAAGAACCTTTTAAAGGTGCAGATTATTTATCTGAATAAATACTTGAAAAAAATTTAATGAAGTGTTAACATTATATATAATAGGAGGGGCTATATGGCAGATTTTTTAGCGAGCAATATTATTTGGATAATAGTTGGCGCTGTAGTTTTAATTATGGCAATAATCGGCTATTTTGCTGAAAATAGTGAATTAGGCAAAAAAGTTTTAGGTCCAAGACTTAATACAAAACCAAAAAAGAACAAGAAACAAAAAAAATTAGGTCCACAAGTTGCAGAAGAGATAGCACCAGAAGAACCTGTGGGATTAAATGCAGCAGTAGAAAACCCAGCCAGCTTAGATACTATGACTATTTCAGCACCTAGTCCTGAAATTATTGGTGAAGTAGAGCCACCAGTTTCAGATGATGCATGGACAAATAATATAGATACAAACATCGAAAAACCAACAGAGGTTGTAGAAGCTAATCCAAATGAGTGGTTAGATGGTCCAATAGAACTTTCTACAGAAACTACTGAACCAGCAGAGAATATAGAACAACCAACTATTGAGGGATCAGAAGATGCATTATTTACAATGCCAGGAACTAGCGATATTTTGCCAGAAGTTCCAGTTGAAACCCTTCCAGAGACTCCAATTTCTGAAGTGGAAATTTTAGAAATTGATAAAGATGATTTTGATGATGTTGAAATACTTTCTACAGATGATGACATTAATCCTGTAGAACAAACTTTAGCTAATTTTGATTCAAACGCCAATAACACTGCATTAGTAGAACCCCTTAATGAAAATAATGAGATAGCTGAACCTGCTTCAGAAACAGCTGCAGATGATATATGGAAATAGAATAGCTTAGCTATTCTTTTTACTTTTGCTAATAATAGAAGAAATAAAATATATTATAAAAAGTCGAATTATGAATGTAATATGTTTATAAATGTGATATAATGTAGTAGACAAAAAATGGAGGTAACATATGACAATTGATAATATCTTGGTAATAGCAAAAAAAATAATAGATGTATTATTAGTTTGGGCAATTTTGTTTTATATTCTTAAAGCATTGAGACGTAATATGAAAATGGTATTACTGTTTAAAGGAATACTTGTAATAGTAATAGTTAAGGTACTAGCAGATCTATTAGATTTAGTAACAATTGGATATTTAATAGATTATGTGATTGAATGGGCACCACTTGCTCTTATTATAATTTTCCAACCAGAGATAAGAACTGCTTTAGAGCATCTTGGAAAAACACAACTGTTAGGTCGTCATAAAACAATGACTGTGTCAGAAAGAGAAAAAAGTGTAAAAGAAATATTAGGAGCCGTTGAGTATTTAAGAAAAATGCGTATGGGAGCCTTAATGGTTATCGAAAGAGACACTAGTTTGGCAGAATATATCAAAAAATCTCAACCAATATATGCAGATTTATCAAGTTCGTTATTAGCGTCTTTGTTCTTTAATAATAATCCACTTCATGACGGTGGTGTTATTATTCAAGGGGATAAGATTACCAGCGCAGCAGCAGTATTTCCAACTAGTGATAATCCAAACATTAGTAAAAGACTTGGAACTAGACATAGAGCTGCAATAGGAATTTCTGAAGAGTCAGATTGTATTGCCTTAATTGTTTCAGAAGAAACAGGTAGAATTTCAATCGCAATAGATGGGAATTTCTATTATAATCTTTCATTAGAAGAAGCAAAATTAAAATTATTAGAAGAACTTAGTCCTTCTACGACTCTTTTAACTGAGAATGAAAAGGAGGAGGAAGAAAATGAGTAGAAAGAAAAAAACAAAAGTAAATAAGATAGCTCGTTTCTTTGATAAAAAAATTATCGTTCCAGTTACAAGATTAATTGTTAACATTACTAGTAAATTTGATAAACCAGGAAAAACAATTGAAACTTGGCTTACAAAAACTAATACTTTACTATTTGTATCTTTGGTATTAGCTGTTACAATATTTATTTTTATTGATCAACGCATCATTGTATTTACAAATAAGACAGCAGAAGTATTAAAAGACCAAAAAATTGATGCGGTTTATAATGAAGAAGCTTATGTTGTTGAAGGAATTCCAGAATCAGTTGATATTACTTTAATGGGAAGCCGTTCAGATTTATTTATTGCTAAACAATCAAGCACTTCAAAAGTAGTAATAGATTTAACTGGACTTAAACCAGGTACACATAAAGTAGATGTTGAATATAGTCAACCACTTTCTTCAATTGAATATAGCGTAAATCCTTCAGTAGTTACCGTAAATATTTATCCAAAAATTTCAGAGACTAAAAGTTTAACTGTTGATTTATTAAATCAAGATAGCTTAGATGATAAATTAATAATTGAAAACGTAACTCCAGAAATGGATCAAGTTGTTATTAAAGGTACTGATGATAAAAATGCTGTTAATAGTTTAACTAAAGTTTCTATGGTTAAAGCATTATTAGATTCAAGTCAAATTGTAAATCCTAAAGTCGGGACACTTACAGTAAAAGATGTTCCACTTAAAGCCTATGATAAAGATGGGAATATTTTAGATGTAGAAATTGTTCCTTCTAAAATTAGTGTAGATGTAGAAATTACATCACCAAGCAAACAAGTTCCTATTAGAATTATTCCGAAAGGTGAAGTAGGATTTGGAAAAGCAATTAGTATAATAGATGCTAATGAAGCAACAGCAACAGTTTATGGAACAACAAGTGTTTTGGATAAATTAGAATATATCCCAGTTGAAATTGATGTTACTGATTTAAAAGATGATCGTACATTTAAGTTAGAAATTCCAAAACCAAAAGGTGTAAGATCAATAAGTGTTAATAATTTAACTGTTGATATTAAATTAGATGATGCTACTGATAAAGATATAGAAGACATTAATATTGATGTAAGAAATTTAGATGAAAATTACACAGTACAAGGTTTATCAGAAAATGATATTAAAGTTACTGTTAATGTCAAAGGTGTAGAATCAGTGTTAAAACAATTAACGGCTGAAGATATAAAAGCATATATTGATCTTAAAGATTATAAACCTGGAGAACATGAAATAGAAGTTAAAGTCGAAGGAACAGATCCAAGAGTTCAATATTTATCAAAAACTAAAAAAGTCAAAATTAAAATAAAAGAATAGCCTATCTATAAGATAGGTTTTTTCTTGACTTTAATTACCAAAAAAATTATACTAATAATATTAGGAGATGGTTATATGGAAATGTTACAAAAACTAAGAAATACATTAATAACAACTGCAGTTGTATATATTGCATTAGGATTAGTTATGCTTTTAATTCCAACCGTTGTGAGTGACTTTATTTGTTATATCATAGGTGCTTTATTTTTAGTGATCGGAATAGCTGGTATTGTATCTTATATAAAAACTAGAGGAACTGGCTTTGGAGGTTCAGCGATTCTTGTTGTATCTATTATTTTTGCCGCTTTGGGAGTTTATATTTTATGTAATCCAGTAGCTTTTGCTACATTTATTCCTCTTGTGGTAGGAATTATGCTTTTAGTAGACTCAGTAAATAAGTTTCAAACAACACTTGAACTAAAAAAAGTAGGTTATAAAAATTGGTGGCAAATGCTAATAGTAGCATTTATTATAGTAGCACTTGCTCTTATTTTAATGTTTAATCCATTTGAATCAGTTGCTATGTTTATTAGAATTATAGGTGCTTTATTAATTTTTGATGGTTTATCTAATATATTTACTATATATAGTTATTCAAAGGTAAAATAAAAAACGTTAGGAAAAATATTTCTAGCGTTTTTCTTTTTTATTTTGTTTCTTCTATATGGTTAAATAAAAGGCCAATATTGATAAGTCCAGTTATTCCCACAAGTGTATATACAATTCTTGAAAGTGTAGAATCGTCACCAAAAAGGGCATCTACGATGTTAAAATCAAATAACCCAATTAATCCCCATGTAATGGCACCTAACACTGTTATGGCTAAGCATATTTTTTGAAAAGTTTCCATGAAAAATTCTCCTTTCTTTTAACACTAATTATTTTTGCCAAAAAAATCTAAAATATTCATTCATATTGTTATAAATTTTTCCATATATTTAAATGAAATAAAATAAGAGGTGAAAGAATGAAAAAGATATTTGCGATATTGCTAGTTTGCATGCTATCGTGTGGTTGTATGAAATATAGTGCTGATGATGCATTAAAAGATTTTAAAGAAAATGTGGAAAAAACAAAAGCGTATAAATTAAAAGGAGATTTGTCAATAATAAATAATGATGACACTTATAATTATAAAGTTGAAGTGGCATATTCAAAAAATGAAAACTTTAGAGTTTCATTAAAAAATAAAACTAATAATCATGAGCAAGTTATTTTGAAAAATAAAGATGGTGTTTATGTTTTAACTCCATCACTAAACAAAAGTTTTAAATTTCAAAGTGACTGGCCTTATAATAATTCTCAAACATATTTACTTCAAACATTATTAAGCGATATCCAAAATGATAAGGATCGTACATTTAAGGAAAATGGAAAAGGCTATGTTTTTAATAGTAAAGTTAATTATCCTAATAATGAGGATTTAGTAAAACAAAATATTTATTTTGATAAAAAAATGAATCCTACAAAAGTTGAAGTTTTAAATAAAAATGGGGATGCTTTAATTAAGATGAACATTACTAGTATTGACATGAAAGCTAAATTTAATGACAAATATTTTAATTTAAACGAAAGTATGAAAACTGCTAAAACCAATATGGATGAAACTAAAAGCGTTTCTAAAATAGAAACAGAAACTTATCCTATGTATGTTCCAGAAGGGACACAGCTTACTAATACAGAAAAATTAAACATTGATGGAGGCGAGAGAGTCATTATGACTTTTGAGGGAGAAAATCCATTCATGTTAGTTCAGGAACTAACTAGTTCTAGTAAGGATATGGAAGTTGTTTCCGTATTTGGAGAACCATATGTTTTACCAACAGGAATTGCTGCTGTTTCTGACAACATGATATCTTGGGTAGATAACAATATAGAATACTACGTTGTAGCCGATAATATGGATGATGATGAACTTATGACAGTAGCAAGCTCGATTGCCGTTTTACCAGCAAGTAAATAACCCTTTGAAATAGCCATTAAATTATGCTATAATATTCACGGGTGAAATGAAATGGCAAAATCAAAAAAAACTAATACAAAAAAGAAAACAACAAATAAAAATAATTCAGTAAAGAAAAATAACGTGGCAAAAACAAATACGAATAAAAATGCCAAACAAACACAAAAAAATGAGAGTGTAGTAATAAAAGAAAATAAAAATCAAAAAGTAGAGAAAAAAAATACTAATAAAGATATAAAATTAGATAAAAAAATAAAAAAAGAAAAAAGCAATCCAAAAACCACAATGGTAAAAAATGATAGTGAAATAACAAAACTTATAAAAATAGTACTAATAGTTACAGCTATTATGGTAGTGTTCTATGGAATTACTTTATTAGTAACAAAAAATCAAAAGGCTGATAGTTTTGATAATAAAACTGCCAGCGAAAAAGCAGTTATTCAATATGATGATATTATGATTGGTACAATGCTTAATAAAAATCAAGATAGTTATTATGTACTTATAAAAGAAGATGAAGATAATCGTGTAGTTGAATATGAAACACTAATGAAATTGGTTGCTTCAAAAATAGATTCACCAAAAATCTATACAGCAAATCTTACAGATTCATTTAATAAAAGATATTTAGCTAAAGAAGCAAATACAACTAATGATATGGAAGAGTTTAGAGTATCTGGAACTACATTAGTTGAAATTAAAGATGGAAAAATTGTTAATACATATTCAGATCATGATTCCATTGCTGAAGAGTTAAGTAAATTAGCTGACTAAAGGGAGGTAACTCTCTTTTTTATTTTTATGTAGTATGATATACTATATAAAGAAAATAAATGGAGGAAAATATAATGAAAAAAATAGAAAGAGAAACTTCTGATAAATTGAATAAACTATCTAATCATATTCAAACATTGAATGATGATAAGATTACTATAGAAAAAAAGAAAAAAGTAAAAAAACCATCATTTAGAACTTCCGAAGTAATTGTTTTAATATTTTTAACTTCATTTATAAGTTTAGCAGTTGGTGGAGCATTAACATATAATTTAACCAGTAGTGCATCAAAATATAATAGGGCTGATGAAGAACTTCAAACGTTTTTAAAAACATATGAGGAAGTAAAATCAAATTATTATAAAGATACTGATAAAGAAAAATTAATAGAAGGGGCTATAGATGGAATGCTGAGTACTCTTGATGGTTATTCCACATATTATAATGAAGATGAGTCTAATAATTTTAATATAAGATTAGATGGTGAATATGAAGGTTTAGGCGTAGAAGTATATAATAATGAAGATGGTGATATAACAGTAGCTGGTGTTATTAAGGATTCTCCAGCAAGTGAAGCAGGTATAGAAGCCAAAGATATATTAATTAGATATAACGACAAAAATATAAAAGGGATGAACATAACTGAATTTGTAAAAATGGTAAAAGAAGATAATCAAAAAGAATTTAAATTAACATTCCTTCGTGATGGTAAAGAAAAAACAGTTAAACTTACTAAAAATAATATCGTTTTAAAATCCGTGGCAACAAAAACATTTGATGAAGATAAAATAGGATATATATATGTAAATGTTTTTGCTAGTAATACTCAAAAGCAGTTTAAAGAAGCTTTAGAAAAATTAGAGGATAAAGGAATTGAAACTTTAATTATAGATTTAAGAGGGAATTCTGGAGGACATTTAGATACTGCTGAAAAGATGGCTAGTATGTTTGTTGATAAAACACATCCTATTTATCAAATAAAAAGTAAAACAAAAACTAAAAAATATTATTCTAAAGGAAAAGAAAATAAAGAATATAATATTATAGTATTAGTAAATGGCCAAAGCGCTTCAGCATCTGAAGTGTTAGCATCAGCACTCAAGGAACAAGCAGGTGCAATTTTAATAGGTAAAAAAACATATGGAAAAGGAACAGTCCAAGAGATGCAAACATTGGCTAATGGATCACAGTTTAAACTTACGACAAAAGAATGGTTAACATCTGAAGGGAAAGAAATAAATGGAAAAGGTCTTGATGTAGATGTTGAAGTGGATTTAGATGAAAAATATATAAAGGATCCAAGTGATGAAAATGATTCACAATTACAAAAGGCTATAGAAGAAGCAAAAAAATTAAAAGAGAAATAATATATACCTAGCAATTAAAAATAAAAATTATATTGCTAGGTTTTTAATTGCAAAAATGTTATAATTAAAAAAGGAGATGTGTATGAAAAAATTAGAAAAAGGAGATAGGCTACAAATACAATGTTATAAACATGATGGTAAAAGACCACATAAAGCGTGGGATGAAGCCATTTTGTTAGATATTAAAGATGACTATTTGGTATTTGGTAATGATCACGCATTGGTTACAAAAGCAAAAGGTGGCGCTTGGCGTACTAAAGAACCTGCAGTAATTTATTTTTTTAAAGATAAATGGTATAACGTAATAGCACAAATAAAAAAAGATTGCATTGCTTATTATTGTAATATAGCATCCCCTATTGTTATAGAGGACGATACTATTAAATATATTGATTATGATTTAGACCTGCGTATTTTTCCAAATGGAAGTTTTAAAATATTAGACAGAAATGAATATAACTATCATAAAAAGGTCATGAACTATTCTGATAAGCTAGATAGAGTTATAAAATTTTCATTATCAGAATTGATAAACGATTATAGAAGAAAAGAAATAATGTTTGATAAAGATACTAATTTAAAGTATGCTGAAGAGTATAAAAAAATAAAAGAAAGATTGTAGTAATCTTTTTTTATTTGGTGCATATATTAGTTAATGTAGGTGAGTGAAAAAGACAATTTAAAAAAAGTTTAAAAAATTTTAAAAAAAGTGTTGACACCTACAAAATCATTTGGTATATTAAACGAGTAATTTTTTGAGAGAACGACTATTTTGAAAGAAAAATGTCGATAAAAAAACTTTTTTGAAAAAAATTCAAAAAAAGTATTGACTTAAAGAATTACATTTGATATATTGGAGTTACTGCTCACGGAGTAGTAAGGAAATGTTCTTTGAAAACTGAGCAAAATGTCAATTCATAAATTAGTTAGGACAACTATTCAATAAAGAATGTTATTTTTTTTTGGAGAGTTTGATCCTGGCTCAGGATGAACGCTGGCGGCATGCCTAAG
>CASPVX010000026.1 GCA_949425575.1 uncultured Bacilli bacterium | reverse complement strand
AGCATTTAATGAAATTAAACCAGAAAGCATGAAAGATATGGGAAAACTTATGGGTTATTTAAATCCTAAATTAAAAGGTAGATGCGATATGGGAAATGTTAGTAAAATTATTAGAGAGAAACTAAATTAATAGGTATGTAGATGCCTATTTTTTTAGATATTAATTTTATTAAAAAAGTAAAGTAAATGCTTGCATTAACATATAATTATGTTATAATAATATTGGCTTTTCATTATGCATGAATATGGATTCTTATGCCCAGTGCCTTATATGGTGGTGTAAGTTTGGAAATATTCAGAGGAAATAACAAAAGGAGGAAGATAAAATGGCAGTAGTGTCAATGAGTTATTTATTAGAAGCAGGGGTACACTTTGGTCATCAAACTAAAAGATGGAACCCTAAAATGAAAGAATATATTTTTACAGCAAGAGATGATATTTATATTATCGACTTACAAAAAACAGCTAAAAAAATCGAAGAGGCTTATGCAGCATTAAAAGATATCGCTAGTAATGGTGGTAAAGTTTTATTTGTTGGAACTAGAAAACAAGCATCTGAAGCTACAAAAGATGAAGCTATCAGATCTAACTCTCATTATGTAAATGTTAGATGGCTTGGTGGAACATTAACTAACTTTGGAACAATTAGAAAAAGAGTTAAAAGATTAGAACAAATCGAAAAAATGGAACAAGATGGAACTTTTGATTTATTACCTAAAAAAGAAGTTGCAAAACTTAAAAAAGAATACGAAAAATTAAATACTCTTTTAGCAGGTATTAGAGATATGCATAAAATGCCAAGTGCATTATTTATCGTTGATCCATCAAAAGAAGAAATCGCAATTAGAGAAGCTAGAAAATTAAAAATTCCAGTATTCGGAATTGTTGATACAAATTGTGATCCAGATATGGTTGATTATGTTATTCCAGGAAATGACGATGCAATTAGAGCTGTTAAATTAATCATTGGTGTTATGGCTAACGCTGTAGTAGAAGCTAATGGTGGTAAAGTTGTTGATTATGTAAGTGATAATCGTAAAGATGAAAAAGGCGAAGATATTATGAAAAAAGCCTTAGAAACTGTTAAAAGAAAAGAAGACAGAAGAAATAATAGATTTAATAAATCATCTGAAAGATTTGGAGAAAAACCAAGAAAAGCTCAAGCTCCAGTAAAAGAAGCTATTAAAGAAGAAAAAACTGTTAAAGAAGAAGTAAAAGAAGAGCCAAAAAAAGAAAATAATGATTTAACTTCAAAAACAGTTGCTGAACTTCGTGAACTTGCTAAAGCTAAAGAAGTTAAAGGTTATTCTACAATGAAAAAAGCTGAACTTATCGAAGCTTTAAACTAAGGAAATAAAGATGATTAACGCAATCATCTTTTTTTAATAAAAAGAGGAGGAACTAAAATGATTAGTGCTAGTTTAGTTAAAGAACTAAGAGAAAAAACAGGTGCAGGAATGATGGATTGTAAGAAAGCACTTGAAGCTACAAATGCAGATTTAGATGCTGCAGTTGATTGGTTAAGAGAAAAAGGAATATCAAAAGCTGCTAAAAAAGCAGATAGAATTGCTGCTGAAGGATTAGCTGCAATTTTAATCAAAGGTAATGATGCTGTTATTTTAGAAGTAAATTCTGAAACAGATTTCGTTGCTAAAAATGAAGAGTTTACTAATATGGTACAAACTTTATTAGAAACAATTATTGAATCAAACGCAAAAACAGTAGAAGAAGCGTTAGAACTTTCTTGTGAAGATGGAACATTAAATGATTTAATTGTTAATAAAACAGCTAAAATTGGTGAAAAATTAAGTCTTAGAAGATTTGAAAAAGTAACAAAAGCAGATAATGAATCATTTGGTGAATATATTCATATGGGAGGAAAAATTGCTGTTTTAACATTAGTTGAAAATGCAGATCAAAATGTTGCTAAAGATGTAGCAATGCATGCAGCTGCTATGAGACCACAATATGTTAAAATAGAGGATGTTCCTGCTGAAGTTGTTGAAAAAGAAAAAGAAGTATTAACAGAACAAGCTATGAATGAAGGAAAACCAAAAGAAATCGCTGAAAAAATGGTTCAAGGTAGAATTCAAAAATTCTTTAAAGAAATTTGCTTAGAAGAACAACCATTTGTTAAAGATGGAGATGTTACTGTAAAAGCATTCGTTAAAAACAATGGCGGAGAAATCAAAAAAATGATCCGTTTTGAAGTTGGAGAAGGAATGCAAAAAAGAGAAGAAAATTTCGCTGAAGAAGTAGCAAAACAAATGAAATAAGAGTGCAAAAAGTGTGCTCTTTTTTTATACTTAGCTATTTATTCTTATGTGGCCTATAATATAAAACGGATTATAAATAATAAAAACAAACAAAAATTATTGTATTCCACCTTACAAATGTGCTGGGGGGTGGTATAATATAAGCGGTGATATCATGAAAAAAATAAGAACTAATAGAAAACATAGACAAAAAAGAATTGTTGTTTTTTTGATGGTGGGACTAGTTTGTTTATTTAGTGCAGGGTATGCATCATTTAGTCAAAACTTTTTAGTTAGTGGGAAAGGGACTATTATAGAAAAACCAATCACAACTTATGAATTAAGAGAAAAAAAGTGTAATACAGTAAAAAATGATGGATTATATGTTGATACTTATGAAGAAAAAAGATGTGTCTATAAAGGATTAAATCCTGATAATTATATTTCCTTTAATAATGAACTATGGCGAATTATGAATATAGAACCAGACGGGACATTAAAAATAGTGAAAAGTGAAAGTGCTGCGACAATGGCATGGGATGCAGTGGGCAATAGAAATCCAACTACTAACACATATTGTAGTAATGGAAGTAGTTATGGGTGTAATGCATGGGCAGCAACTAACAATTTAGTGAATTCTCCATCAAGTTTTAATTTACATTATCCAAACGGAAATCCTAGTATAGATACAGGATCTGTTTCAGGAACAGTAATCGAAGATGCATCATTAAACATATATTTAAATAGGGAGTATTTAGATGCGATAAAAGAGGAATCTAAATATATAGTGAATCACAATTTTAATATAGGAACTCCTGGAAACAATAATGATACAGAAGATATAACTACAGACATAAATCAAGAAGCATTATATAAATGGAATGGCAAAGTAGGATTGATGAATGTAACGGATATATTAAAAACAACAAGTAATAATGCATGTACAAGTTTAAAAATAGGATATAACAATGCTTCAAAAAGTGTTTGTAGTGAAAATAATTGGTTATGGCCTAAAACAGGATATTCATGGACTATTTCACCTTATGCCAGTTCTACTCGAAGTGGCGTATGGCTTGTAGCTAGTAGTGGTTGTATTACTGGTGATGGTTCAAATTATTCTAGCGGTGATGTATATCCAGTTCTTTACTTAAAAAAAGATATTAAATTATCAGGTAAAGGTAGTGAAACTAATCCATATAAAATTATAGATAGTGAATAAAGAAATGCAGAAATGCATTTTTTTTGTAAAAATATACAAAACTATGAATTTCCTATTTTTAATATATATTTTTTTTCAAAATGGTAAATTGTATAGACTAAAATACTATTTTGTGGCCATTTTTATTAATATTATCTTTTCAAATCGGGAAATTCGTCATTTGAACGAATTTTTAAACTTTTGTATAGTGGATTTGAAAGGAGGTGAAACATAAAATTTTAAACACCTTAGTTAAACAATTTTTTACTGGAAATGAAATTATAGTTGAAATAAGAAAAAATGATAATGATATCAAGATAAAACTTGCTTGCGACCTAGAAGATAAACCTTATAGATTAGAAAATACCTTTGAATCAAATGATTTAAATACGCCCTTTAACTTTAATAAAAATATACAAGACATTATTAGCTCACTTAAAATAGAAACGGAAAATAGAAGAATCACTGAAATAGTAAAAAACATGATTAAAGAAAATCTTGATTTATCATTAATTTCAAAAATAACTTATTTAACTATAGACGAGATAGAAAACTTAAAATAGTTTTCTTTTTCTTGTTTTATACCTTAAAATATATTATAATAAATATAAGATAGTGAGGTATTATGAACATGAAAGACAATAAAATACCTGCTCATGTAGCTATCATATGTGATGGCAATGGAAGATGGGCAACCAATCAAGGGCTTCCTAGATGGAAAGGCCATGAACAAGGATTTAAAAATGCAAAAGAAATAACTAAATATGCATTTAATAATGGGGTTAAATACTTAAGCTTATATTTATTTTCAACAGAAAATTTTAAAAGACCTAAAAAAGAAGTAGACTATATCATGAGTCTGCTTGTAGATAAACTAAAAGATATATTAGATTTCTGCCATGAGAATAAAATAAGAGCTGTTGTTTCTGGAAAAGATGAAAATTTATCTTCAAAGATTATTTCTATTTTAAGAAAAATAGAAGATGAAACAAAAGAATATGAAAATATATTTAACATGTGTTTTAATTATGGCAGTAAAGCAGAAATAATTGATGCAGCTAGAAAGTATGCATTAGATTATAAAGAAAATGCTGAAGAATTGACTGAAGAAAAATTTAACAGCTATTTATATCAAAATTTACCGCCAGTTGATTTGTTAATTAGAACCAGTGGAGAACAAAGAATAAGTAACTTTATGTTATGGCAATGTGCTTACTGTGAATTTTATTTTACAAATACTTTATTCCCAGATTTTAACGGTGAAGAATTTGATAAAGCAATAGATGCATTTAATAACCGTGATAGAAGATATGGAGGTTTAAATAATGAAAACAAGAATAATTAGTGCAATTGTGATGATTGCTATATGTATTCCATTTATTTTAATGGGAGGAATTGCATTTAATATAGCAGTTTATGCTATTGCAATGTTTGCATTAAAAGAGTTTATTGATATAAAAGCAACAAGAAAGCCAGTTCCAACATTTATACAATTTATATCATATATATTTATGACGCTTCTTATACTAGTTGATGTTGGTTCAACTTCAGTAGCATATAGCTTAGATTATAGGGTTTTAGCAGCATTATTTATAACTTATTTAGTACCAGCTGTCATATATCATGATCGTACGAAATATAGTATAAAAGATGCATTTTATATGATTGGTGGAGTGTTATTTTTAGGAATATCAATGGCGCTTCTTATAATGCTAAGAGAATCAGGTTTAAGATTATTTGTATTCTTATTTACAATTACAATTACTACTGATATTTTTGCTTATGTTGCAGGCAGCTTAATAGGGAAACATAAATTATTAACTGAAGTGTCTCCAAATAAAACTTGGGAGGGATTAATTGTAGGATCACTTATGGGTATATTTGTAAGTTCAATGTATTATCATACATGTATTGATCCTGAATTTTCTAAAATACAATTATTATTAATAACAACTTTCTTAACACTTTTAGCGCAATTTGGGGATTTAACATTCTCAGCAATTAAAAGATGTTTTGGTAAAAAAGACTTTAGTAATTTAATTCCAGGTCATGGTGGAATTTTAGATAGATTAGATAGCATTATTTTTGTACTGCTTGGATTCACATTTTTTATGACAATAATGTAAGGAGGAAATTATGACACTTATTTGGTTTATATTGATTTTAGGTGTAACTGTAACAATTCATGAGTTTGGACATTTTATATTTGCGAAAAAAGCAGGTGTTTATGTTTATGAGTTTTCAATAGGCATGGGTCCACGAATTATTAAATGGAAAAGAAAAAATGATGAGACAGAATATTCAATAAGATTACTTCCTATTGGTGGATTTGTTCAAATGGCAGGCGAGGAAGTAGAAGACGATAAAACAATTCCTAAAAATATGAAAATGTACAATAAAACATTTGGACAAAAATTAATGATAGTTTTAGCTGGTATAATATTTAATTTTTTATTAGCTATAATTTTACTTTTCTTTTTAGGACTATTTAATGGTGTTCCAAATAATCAAAGTATTGTTGGTCATGTAGATAAATCATACCCAGCATATACAGCAGGTCTTCAAGAAGGCGATAAAATACTAAAAATGAATGGTAAAAGCGCTAATACAATTGATGAATTATCACTTCAATTGCAAGTTAATTTAGGTAAAAAAGTTGACCTAGAAGTTGAAAGAAATGGAAAGGTTCAAAATATAGAAATTGATCCTAAAAAAGTGAAAGTAGATGGTGAAGAGACATATAAATATGGATTTTCAATGGACAGTTCAGTAAAACACGGATTTTTCGAAGCTATTGGTTATGCTTTTAGCAAAACGTTTAGTTTGATATATCAAATGGTGTTTGTAATATTTTATTTAATAACTGGAACAATAGGATTTAATTCTTTAGCTGGTCCAGTTGGAATATTTGGTGTTGTAGGAGACGCTGCTCATGCTGGATTTGCTTCAATAGTTTATTTAACAGCATTCATTAGTATAAATGTTGGATTTATTAATTTACTTCCAATACCAGCTTTTGATGGTTGTAGAGCACTATTTATAATAATTGAAAAAATAAAGGGAAGTCCAGTTAATCCAAAATTAGAAAATACAATTCATGCTATTGGATTTTTCCTATTAATGGCTCTAATGATTTTAATTACATATAACGATATAATTAGACTTATTAAATAGAGTGCATTAAGCACTCTTTTCTTTCCCTTGACAAATTGTCTGGGGGGGGGGGAATAATAAATATAAAGGGAGGAAGAATATGTTAAAACTTGAACATGTAACAAAATATTATGGCAATTTTAAAGCCGTTGATGATTTATCATTTGAAGTAAAACCAGGAGAAATTTTTGGACTTCTTGGAGTGAACGGAGCAGGAAAAACAACCACGTTTAGAATGATTATAGGTCTTTTAGATAACTTCGAAGGTAAAATAACTTTAAATGGTAAAAAAATTGATTATAATATAACAGATAAAATTGGCTTTTTAACTGAAGAAAGAAGTTTATTAACAAAATTTACAGTAAAAGAACAATGTTTATTTTATGGTAGACTTAAAAATATGCCAGAAGAGGAAATATTAAAAAAATTAGATTATTTATTAGAAAGATTTGGAGTTCCAGAATATAAAGATAAAAAGATAAAAGAATTATCAAAAGGAAATCAACAAAAAATTCAGTTTATTACAGCTGTTTTGAATGATCCAGAATTATTAATTTTAGACGAACCTTTTTCTGGATTAGATCCTATTAATGTTGAATTATTCAAAGAATATATTGTAGAACTTTCAAAGAAGGGAAGTATGATTATTTTTTCATCACATCGTATGGAACATGTTGAATTGTTTTGTAAAAATTTAGTAGTTTTAAAAGATGGACAAGCTGTACTTTCTGGTTATTTAAAAGATATAAAAGAAAAATTTCGTAAAAAAAATATCATCATCAATGGAGATGTTGATATAGAAAGTATTAGAAAAATAAAAGGCGTTAATGAAGTAGAAGAAAATGCTTTAGATATTATTGTAAGAATTGATAACCAGGATGTAGCGCCTAAAGTATTTAAAGAAGTTAGTAAATCTAAGAATATAATAAAATATGCTTTAGAAGAACCAACATTAAATGAAATTTTTGTAGCGAAAGTAGGTGAAAGCTATGAAAAATAAATTATTATTTTTAACAAAAGAAAGTTTTAAAAGAAAAGTAAAAACAAAATGGTTTTTTGTAGTTAATATTATTTTAGCGCTTGTTATAACATGTGTTCTTAATATTGATAGTATCATTAATTTTTTTGGTGGAGATTTTAATGAAAAACAGAAAATATTTGTTATTGATAATTCTAATAAAACTTATGAAACAGTAAAAAAAGAATTTGAAGAATATACTTCATTAATAGATAAAAACGATGAAAATGATTTTGAAATAACAAAAACAGATAAATCATATAAGAAAATTTTAGAAGAAGATAAAAACAAAAATGCATGGGTTATTGTAATTAATAGTGATAAAGATAATGTACTTTCTTATAAATTAGTTTCAGAAAGTTTCATTGATACAACTGATTATCAAAAGTTATATACAGTATTAAATAATACTAAACAAAGCATTGCAATGAGCGAAACAAAAATAAATCCAAATGATCTTGCTAAAATAACAGTTCCAGTTACTATTGAAAGAGAAATTTTGGATGAAACTAAAAAAGGCGAGGAAGAAATGACTCAAATGATTATGACAGTTGTTTTCCCTTCAATAATTTTACCGTTCTTTATTCTTTCAATTTTACTTGTCCAAATGATTGGCGCTGAAGTAAATGATGAAAAAACAACAAGAGGAATGGAAATAATTATTTCTAATGTTTCACCAAGAACTCATTTTATGTCAAAAATGATAGCTAGTAATGCATTTATTATTTTACAAGGAATATTATTAATTGTTTATGTCGCCATAGGGTTCTTAATAAGAGGTGTAACTGGTGGATCTGATGTATCTAGTCTGCTTGGAAATGATATATGGACTATGCTTAAAGATTTCTTAGCAAGTGATGTAGGTTCTAATGTTATTAGTTTAATTCCACTAGTATTATTATTAATGGTAATTACATTTATTGCATATTCACTTTTAGCTGGAGTTTTAGCTTCAATGACAACAAACATTGAAGATTTCCAACAAATACAAACACCACTTATGATTATTTCTTTGATTGCTTATTATTTAGCAATTATGGCAGGCATGTTTGATGGTTCTTTATTTATTAAAATATTTGCATTTGTTCCATTCATATCAGCTATTTTGGCCCCATCATTATTAGTGTTAGGACAAATGACATTAATTGAATTTGTAATCGCAATCTTTATCATGATTGTATTTGTATTTATATTATTTAAATATGGTCTTAAAATATATAAAGTAGGTATTTTAAATTATTCATCAAAAGACTTATGGAAAAAAATGTTTAAGGCACTTAGAAGTGAAGATAATAATTAATATTATTAGTATTATTTTATCAGCAGGTGCTTTTATAATTATTATAATAGCTGGCAGTACTACTCATAAAAGTTATGAAACCATAAGTTCAGAAAAAGCGTTTAAAATGATGAATGATGATGTAATAATACTTGATGTAAGAGAAAAAGAAGAATATAATAATGGACATATAAAAAATGCTTTAAATATTCCATTAGACAATATTATAAGTGAAGAAATAGATATAGATAAAAACAAAACTATTTTAGTATATTGTCAAAGTGGTAATAGAAGTAAAACAGCCAGTAGTAAATTAGCCAGTTTAGGTTATGAAAATATTTATAATTTTGGTGGTATTAATGATTGGCCTTACGAAGTAGTTAAATAACTACTTCTTTATATGCGCGGATGGTGGAATAGGTAGACACGCAGGCTTGAGGGGCTTGTGAACTTGGTTCGTGTGGGTTCAAGTCCCATTCCGCGCACCAATTTATGTAATAATTATTTTAAGATTTATTGGATATGTAATAATGAAAAGAGTTAAATTAATGAAAAAGCATATTGTATAGTCAAAATAATTTAAAAAAATTATTGAAAACAATAAAGGTGAGTTAGAATTTTGTGAATATATAATTAGAAACTAAAAAACAAGCAAAATAATGCTTGTTTTTATCTTACATATATATCACCAGATGAAGTTTTGATTTTTAATTCTTCTTTAGCCTTGCGGTTGTTGTTATCTACATGCATATCTCCAGAAACTGTTTTTGCATCAACATAAATATTATTTAAATCATTAACAATAACACTACCACTTTTACTAATAATTTTAGAATTTTCAGACACATTTAATTTAGTAATTCTAATATCACCACTAACACTAGATGCATTAACATAATCAAAAATTTCTTCTAAGTGTATGTCAGCAGAAGTTGTTTTAATAGTTGCATGTTTACTGTTATAGGCATAAATATCACCAGAAAGTGAAGAAGCCTCTAGATTATTTGTTTTTTGAACTGTTACATCACCACTAGTAGAAATGATTTTTAAATCATTAGAATTTCCTAATCTAACATTACCAGATGTATTACTAATATCATAATCTGCTTTATCAAAGTCACCAGCAAGAATATCACCTGTAGTACTTATGATATTAAAGTGCCCGTCATAAGAGTCTGGAACATATACTTTTATTTGATTATTATAAAAACAAAAACCAACACAAATATTTTTTCCTGGATAATCAATATCTAAAGTGTTTTCTGATAGTGTAACTTTGATATCACTTTTTTTCTTACCATAAGCTTCAACTTTAATTTTATTGTCTTTTGAATGAATTATTTCTAAATCTCCAGAAGTTGTATTAACTTTAATGTTTTTTATGTCATTTACTTCATAGTCTTCTTTATATATTATTTTAGACTTTGAATTAAAGTAATCATCAAAATGAAATGTACCTTTTAAACAAACTACTAAAATAGCTGTTAATAATATTGAAATAATAGTTAGAAAGCAAATTTTAATTATCTTATAAGTTTTGTCTGTCATTTTTACCTCCTATAATTTGAAATACCAATTTAATAATTTCAACGATTAAAGCAAATACAACCCATATAATCCATGTAATATGCCATGCCATTGTCTTAAAACTAATCACTAAATATAATGTTACAGTTATAATTGAAAGTATAGAAATGATTGAATCGCAAATTTTATTTTTAGGTTCTTTTGTTTCTTTTTTAGTTTCTTCATTTGGTTGAGAAACAAAATAATAAATTAAAATAGCTGTAGAAACCATATAAATACCTAGAAATCCAGATGCAATAAGTGCATCATTTAATAACCATACTTCAGATGCTAAAATAACATAGATTATACCTAAAAAGTAAAGTGATGTACTTAGTGCTATTACTAAAGCTTTATTTCTTTTGTTTTTTTCTATAGATTTTTCTTTAGTTTCAGTATTTCTTGTTGTGTTTAAATTTAGAAGTTCATCTGATGAAACTTCATAAAGCTCACATAAAGGAGCTATTTTATCAAAGTCTGGAGTACTTTGATCAGTTTCCCATTTAGAAATAGTTTGCCTTGAAACATTTAGTTTGTTAGCAACCTCTTCTTGAGAAAGATTTAAGCTTTTTCTTAAATCATACAATTTGTTACCAATTGTCATAAAATCACCTCAAAAAAATTATAATATTTATTTTAGTTGCATTCTACCATTTGAACTTGGAAATTTAGCAACCAAATATAACATTTACACTAAATTTAGCTTTTTTAATTCATTTATTATAAAAATAGAACAAGAGTCAATATTCTTTAAGGAATCACTATAATCAAAAATTTCATTTTCACACACTTTATCATTTAATTCATGATCATTTATATATTTTAATGATTTTTCAAAACTGTCAAAATTGACTTCTTCAATAGGATTAGCTATTTGTCTATTTAATTTTTGTTTTTTTATTTGAAAATAATGGGTTAAATAATTCGCTAAAAAAGTTTTGTTTTTTCTAAAGAAAGGTCCGTGTTCTTCAGCAGGTAGGAAAGGGGAACCATCTTTTTTTATGATTGTTTTTTTATTTTTATATATAGTAAAATACCTTGGATTTACATAATTTCTATAATAGAAATCAGTCATTAAATGAGTAAGATATCCTAATACAAATGGACTATTCAAATATTTTTTATATTTTTCATAAAATTTTAAATAGTTTTCATTTTGATAGCATTTTTCCGAAAAATGAGTAAGATGTCTATCTGGTTCACCATTATTCCTCCAGCTATCAGGAATTAAATTTCCCATTGTAAATTCATAATCATCTATTTTTAATTTTTTATTCAATTTTTTACTTATACATATATGTATTGTAGCACTAGGCATTTAATCACCTCATAGCCATATTATATCATATATATTAAAATAAAAAGAACCCAATATTTGGAGTCCTTTTTATAAATTATTTAAATTATATATACAAGCAACTGCGATTGCTGCTGTTGCGATAAGTGCTACTAAAACACAAATCATTAAAGTAAGTGATCTATCATGTTTTACATCTTTTTTAGGTTTTTCATTTACTAATGGAGTAGTTTCTTCTTTAATTTCTTCAGTTTCAGTTACAACTTCTTCTTTTTCAGCCATTTTATCCCTCCTATTATTATCATAATAACATGTATAGTAAACTTTTTCAATAGGTTAACTTCTTTACTAATTTAAGTTGACAAGGTATAATGAAAAAAGGTGATGTATGTGGCAGTAATTAAAATAATGGATGAGCTTTTAGCAAATAAAATTGCAGCAGGGGAAGTTGTAGAAAAATGTGCTTCTGTAGTTAAGGAACTTGTAGAAAATAGTATAGATGCAGGCTCTACAGAAATTAAGGTTGAACTGGAAGAAGCGGGTATAAAAAGAATTACAGTTATAGATAATGGAAAAGGTATGGATAAAGATGATGCCCTTTTAGCTTTCTCTCGTCATGCGACTAGTAAAGTTTCAGATGAAGATGATTTGTTTCATATAAATACATTAGGTTTTAGAGGAGAGGCATTAGCTTCAATTTGTTCGGTTAGTCATGTAGAATTAAAAACTTCTCCAGGCGATCTTGGAACAGAAGTTATAATAAATGGTGGTAAAACAGAATGTGTAAAAAGTGGTGATGCTAGAAAAGGAACAAGTATTACAGTAACAGAACTTTTTTATAATACACCTGCTAGACTTAAGCATTTAAAAAGCGTATACACTGAACTTGCTAATATTACAGATTATATGAATAAACTCGCACTTTCTCATCCAGATATAAGATTTACACTAAAAAATAATGATAATATTATACTTCAAACAGATGGTTCTAATAACTTACTTAAAACTATTAAAAGTATCTATGGTCTTGGAACTGCTAAAAAAATGTTATATATAGAAGGTGAAAATGAAGACTATGAAATAGAGGGTTATGTATCACTTCCTGAAATCCATCGTTCAAGTAGAAATAATATGGTAACAATTGTTAATGGCAGAGTAGTTAGAAATGCAGAAATAAATAAAAAAATAAATGATGCTTATCATTCTTATAAACCAGACAATCGTTATCCAATAACTGTTTTAAAAATAACCGTAGATCCAACTGTAATTGATGTTAATATTCATCCAACAAAAATGGATATTAAATTTGGCAAGATGGATACATTACTTGAATTAATTGACCGTTTAGTAAAAGGTGCTATTACAAAAAAAGTATTAATTCCAGAAGTAGAGGTTCCAGAACCAATAGAAGAATCAAAAGAAGTAATCAAGAGACCCGAACTTCAAACTTTAGATTTAGGAAGAATTGAAAGTAGTTATGAGAATAAAAATCAGTATGAATTTATAGAAGAAGAAATTATAACTAATGATGATTTTATTAAAGAAAAAGAAGAGTATAAAGTTGATAAAAATGAAGAGTATTCTAAAGATATAGAAGATAGTAAAAATAAATTGCCAGAATTATACCCAGTAGGTCTTGTTCATGGGACATATATTATTTGTCAAAATGAAAAAGGTATGTATATGATAGATCAGCATGCAGCTAAAGAAAGATGTAATTATGAGAAGTTTAAAAAGGCAATGGGTGAAACTACAGGGAATAGTATTCAAATGTTATTTCCACTTACAGTAGAACTTGCAAATAACGAATTTATTATTTTAAAAGAAAATTTAGAGTTTTTAAGAAGTTTAGATTTTGTAATAGAAGAGTTTGGAATTAATTCAGTTATTATTAAGAGCCATCCAACATGGCTCCCAAAAGGTTATGAAAATGAAGCTATTAAAAGAATAATAGATATTATAGTAAATATAGAGAAAAATTTTTCAGTTGAAAAATTTAATGAAAATGTTGCTACTATGATGAGCTGTAAACTTGCAATTAAGGCTAATATGAATATTACAATAGAAGAAATGGAAGCGCTTATTAATGATTTAAGAAAATGCGATAATCCATTTAATTGTCCACACGGAAGACCAACAATGATTTATTATTCAAATTATGATTTAGAAAAATTATTTAAACGAAGTGGATTTGATACAAAGAAATAGTAAATACTATTTCTTTTTTATTGAACTACGGTTTGGTGTAGTGTATAAAGGGATTATACTAAGGAACAATAAATGTAAACTTAAAACTTTCCACTTGCAAATATGCTGGGGGGGGGGGTATAATGGAGTTAGAGTAAGGAGAGAAAGAATGAAAAATATATTAAAAAGCAAAAGAAATATTTTAATAATGATGTTC
>CASPVX010000025.1 GCA_949425575.1 uncultured Bacilli bacterium | reverse complement strand
ATGATGAAGAAGGATATGGAACAAAAGAATTACCATATAAAACATTAAATAAGGCGTATGACTGTGCATCTTTAATACAAGAGGCAACAATATATGTAATGGATGATATAACAGTAAATGAGACAACAACATTAGATGAAGATAAAACAGTAACTATTACAAGTTATAGTGAAGATGGTAGTGTGAATAGTGTTATAAGAAATGGCGGATTCCAATATGGAATTATTTATCAAACTTCAGGTACTTTGACTGTGAAAAATATTATTTTTAATGGAAATAACGTGGAAGCAAAACAGGCAATAATTGTTTTAAATAGCCCAAATGCATCACTCAACATTGAAACAGGAACTGTTATAGAAAAAGGAAATAATACATTAGTGTATGCAAATGAAACAAATCCAAATGGGGATGTTTTAGGTGGCGGTGTATGTGCAAATATGGGATCAATAATAATCAATGATGCGAGTATATTAAATAATTCATCTGATTATGGTGGTGGTATATATGCGAATATTCCTTTAAACATTAATCATAGTATTATTTCCCATAATACATCCAAATCCAATGGTGGTGGTATAACGGCAAACACGCTTGCCAATATACAAGCTACAGAAGTGTCTTATAATACAACAAATGGCGCAGGAGGAGGACTGTATACAATTGGTAATGAAGTGAAATTAATATCTGTAAAATTTACTAATAATAACGCAATTAATAATCATGGTGGGGCAATATTAGCTACGAAACATTTAAGTATTAGTGGAAATTCTGTGATTAAAGATAATAAAGCAGGAGTAGGTGGAGGCGGCATAAGATTTACTTGCAATTCAGGTGGAACTTGTTATGGATTAAATATAACAGATACTACTATTTCAAATAATACCGCTGAGAATGGTGGTGGAGTTGAAATTTCTTCTTCAGTGTTAAAAGTAAGTTCTAGCACTATTTCGAATAATATAGCTAAAGAATATGCTGGTGGATTACATATTTCAAATGTTAAAGAGGCAATAATTGAAGATAGTATTATTAGTGGCAATAAAGCTTCATATGGTGGTGGAATAAATGCTTCTGCTGCATCAACTGGCCCTATATTTACAATTAATAATACTCAAATAATTGATAATATAGCTACTGGAAATTCAGGGGGACTTAGAATTGATAGAATTTCTGTGAACGTTACTGGAATAATTATTTCGGGAAATAAAGCTCCACATTATGCAGGTGTTACATGCAGAGGAACATCAGATGTTCCAGTAAAATTTATTTTTAATGGTAATACAATTAGAAATAATATTGCATCAGAAAGTAGTGGTGGGTTTTATATTTCGGGTAATTGTACTTATACTAGAAATTCTGGTACAGTATGCGAAAACACACCATCAAATTCTTATGAGACAAGTACAACTTGTCCAGCTTAAAATATTTGTAAATTTTTGGAGAACCTGACAATATTGGTTATAATTGTTGACGTTAAAAAATAAATGTGTTATAGTTTATGTTAATTGATGAGGAAGAATATTTAGTAATTATTTAATTAGTAATAAGAAAATTAGTGGCGATGAAAACTAGTCAAGATTAAATAATGAAATACAAATTTGGAGTCAAATCGGTTAATCTACGTTAAAAGATAAAAGTGCATAGAAATACTATGAAGTAAGGTGGTACCACGGGAATTCTCGTCCTTACATTCATAGTATTTTTTTAATTTAAAGGAGGGTATTATGGATTTAAACAAATATATTGATTATACAAATTTAAATATTGATGCTGAAAGTAAAGATATCGCAGATTTATGTAGAAAGGCTATTAAGTATGGTTTTGAGACAGTTTGTGTATTACCATGTTATGTTTCTTTAGCAAAAGAAATGTTAGAAGGAACAAACGTTAATGTAAGTACTGTTATTAGTTATCCAAGTGGTATGAGCACTCCTAAAACTAAAGCATATGAAGCTATCGATGCAATGGAAATGGGTGCTGATGAAATAGGTATGTTTATTAATTTAGGTGCTGTTAAGGATAAGGACTATGATTATGTTAAAAGTGAAATAGAAGAAGTTCGCGATTCTATCGATGGGAAAACGTTAAAAGTGATCGTTGTTTCACATAAACTAGATAAAGAGGAATTAATAAAAGTTACAGAAATTTGTAATGACACATTTGTAAATTATATTGAAGTTTATAATAACAAAAAACATACTGAAGATAGTTTTGAAGATATAAAAATTGTTAATGAACATAAAAGTGATGTATTAGAAATAAAGGTAAGTGGAAGTATTAAAGAAGCAAAAGAAATTTTAGAGTTAATAGAAATGGGCGCTACTAGAGTAGGAATAAGTAAAATTTCAAAACTTATTAAAGAGGAAAAAGAAGAACATAAATGTAATTGTAAAAATTGTGATTGTAAGGAGGATTAATATGAAACTATATGATGAATTAAAATGGCGTGGTCTTATAAAAGATGAAGCTGGAGAAAATTTAGAAGAAAAAATTAATAACGGAGGAATGACATTCTATATTGGAACAGACCCAACTGCTGATAGTTTACACCTAGGGCATCTTTCAAGTTTTTTAATTAGTAAAAGATTAGAAAAAGGTGGACATCATCCTATTCTTTTAATAGGTGGTGCAACTGGTAGAATTGGTGATCCAAGACCAACTGAAGAAAGAAGTATGCAATCAATAGAAACAATAGAAAATAATTTTAACTCATTAAAAAAACAAGTAGAAAAACTTTTTGGCTTTGAAATAGTTAATAACTATGATTGGTGTAAAGATATAAATTTTATAGATTTTTTAAGAGACTATGGAAAATTTTTCAATATTAATTATATGTTAGATAAAGATATTATTAGAAGAAGACTAGATACAGGAATTACTTATACCGAATTTTCTTATATGATTATGCAAGCTTTAGATTTCCTTCATTTATATCAAACAAAAAACTGTACTATGCAATGTGCAGGATCAGATCAATGGGGAAATATTACTGCAGGTATAGATTTAATTAGAAAAAAAGAAGGCAAGGAAGCATATGGTTTTACTATGCCATTAGTAACTGATAAAAGTGGTAAAAAATTTGGAAAAAGTGAAGGTAATGCTTACTGGCTTGATAAGGAAAAAACTTCTGCCTATGAAATATATCAATATTTATTAAATTCTGAAGATGAAATGGTAATAGACTATTTAAAAATATTTACCTTTTTAACACCAGAAGAAATTATGGAAATAGAAAAAGAACATAAAGAAAAACCAGAACTAAGGCAAGCACAAAAAATATTAGCTAGAGAAATAATAACTTTCTTACATGGAAAAGAAGAAGCTGAAAAAGCCCAAAAAATGAGTGAAGCCTTATTTAGTGGAAAAGTAAAAGATTTAACAAAAGAAGATATACATAATATATTTAAAGGCGTTCCTACATTTGATACTAAAGATGGTGCAAATATTATAGAAATGTTAGTAGAAGGAAATGTTGCCTCAAGTAAAAGAGAAGCTAGAGAATTTGTAAATGCAGGCAGCATCACAATAAACGAAGAAAAAATAACTGATGAAAACTATATTATTAATAATGCCTTAGCGATCGATGAAGAAATTTTAGTTGTTCGTCGTGGTAAGAAAAAATATTTTATTGGTTATATTAAATAAAAAAGAACCATAAGTTAAGATAAAAAAATCTTAATATATGGTTCTTCTTTGCATTTTGTGATAAAATGTTAAATAGAGTAGGTGATAAAATGGCAAATGAATATGTTAGTTTTTATAAAAAAGTTAAATCTCCAATAAATTCTGATAAAATAAGAGAAATTATTAAAATAATGCTTGATAGAAACCCTAAAGAGAGATTATTAGAATACGGAAAAAGAGATGATACAACTACTTATGATGAAGAAAAAAGGCAACGGGCTTATGAACATTCAATCCATTATACTAATGGTGAGTGGTATGCATTTAAAAGTGATGTACCTAGTAATAAATTAGCAACAGCGCCTACTTTAGAACATACATTTTTTCTAACTTTATTAAAAAAAGATGTTTATTCATTTGTACTTGAATATATAAAATATTGTAATTCAAGAGAAATACCATTTGATTTAAAAATCCATGAAGGTGGAAGGAAACTTATTAGTATTAAAATATATGCATATAATCATAATTTGCTTGAGACAAAAAGTGCAATAGATGAAGTAATGAAACAAAATCCAGATTTTATAAGTAGTGCTGGTTTAATCCCGCTATTATCAGGCGAAGTTGAACCTTATTTAGGTTATACAAATGAAGTCTATGATAAAAAAGAAAAGGAACCAAATTTTGTTTCAGATTCTCTAGAAAAAATGCTTGAAGATGCATTTTTAGAAGCATTCAAATCATTATATAATTTCTATAAAAGAACTCCATTTATATATGGTGGAACCCAGATAAGTTGGGGAAAATTTCTGGCAATGGACATTGCTAAAAAAATCTATGATGACTTTAGAAAAGTAGAAGACAATATGGCATTTATTCAACAAACATTTTGTGTAAATGCAGAGGATTTTAGAGATCCAAATTATATAAACGTTTTAAATGGGATTGTTGAATCAGGTCTTGAAGAATTAGTTTTAGAAGGAAAGCAGCTTAGAGTAAAAGAAAATTCTTATCCAATATTAAAAATATCTCAATTAAGAGAGTTATTGATTCGTGATTTAAAGGAAAATCCTAATAATCCATTAAGAAAATGCCGCTTAGATATTATGAGTATTCCCTTTGAAAAAAGTATGGAAAGAAAGGCTTTAGAATCGGGTCTAGATCCAGAAAAACCTTGTTTTAAAGCAGACAGTATAAAATTATTTGAAAAGTTAGATTCCTTAGAAGAAAAACAAAAGCCTGAAAGAACTTTTAATTCTGCAAATGATAAATATATTTATTATGCTTTGTGGTTAAATAACAATAGAAATAAACTAATTAATTATAGAGGTAAAAATATTAGTTTACAAGATTATTTTATAAGTCTTGTAGCTAGTTATTTCAGCAAGAATACACCAGAAAATTATAGAGATTTTTATGGGCATTTTAAAAGTATGTTTTCAAGCCTATTAGATGACATGAGAAACTATGGAAGTAGTGAAAACAGACAAGTTTTAAATGATGAAGATATTGAATTTATTACAGAAAATTTAGATTTAGTTGTGGGAACAGTTTATTCTAGTTCATATAGTCAAAGACAAGAAGAAACTGCTACAAAAAAGAAATAGCCAAATTTATTGGCTATTTTTTTATAAAAAAATAAGAGCATATGCTCTTATCTGTTGTAGAATTCAATGATTAATGCTTCTTTAATATCAGCGTTAAGTTCACTTCTTTCAGGCATTCTAACAAATGTTCCAGCCATTTTTTTATCATCATAAGAAATGAATTCAACACGGTTATTTAAAGCTTCTAAAGATTCTTTAACAACTTTTAATTCTTTATCATTATCAGCTAAGCTAATAACGTCACCTGCTTTAACAGCATAAGATGGAATATCCACTCTTTTACCATTAACAGTTACATGTCCATGGTTTACAAGTTGTCTAGCACCTTTTCTTGTTTTAGCAAAACCAATACGATAAACAACGTTATCTAAACGGCTTTCTAATAATTTAAGTAAGTTCTCACCATGAACTCCTTTCATTTTACCAGCTAAAACGAATAATTTTTTAAATTGTTTTTCGCTAAGTCCATACATGAATTTAACTTTTTGTTTTTCTTGTAATTGAACTCCGTAATCAGAAGCTTTTTTTCTTCTTTTTTGTCCTTGTTCTCCAGGTCTATATGGTTTTTTAGCAAGTTCTTTGCCAGTTTCTAAAATAGAAAAACCATATTGTCTAGATTTCTTATATACAGGTCCTGTATATCTTGCCATATTATCAATCCTTTCTATAATTTTCATTTAGAAAGGTTATCCTTCTTTTCTATAGGGTGTGTTATATCAATACTTTCACTTTGCAGCTTAAGTTACTTGAACCTCTAAAAGGAATAAACACGTTATAGATAAAAAGATAACGCTGCTAAATGCACGGTTATAATTATATTATGTTTTAAGCATTTAGTCAATACCTTTTTCCTTGTAAATAAAAGGATTTTTGATAAAAATAAAGAAAATTTTTTAGATGATTACTTGAAAGTCAAAGAAACTTTGACAAAACTATACAAAAGTTGACAAAATTATGATAAAATTATTCTAGGTGATAGCATGGATAATTTAATAATTAATGCTTTGATACTATTTATAATAACATCAGCTATAATTGTTATAGTGTTAAATGTTATTCAAAGTAAAAAGAACAAAAAATATAAAAAATTAATTAGTAATTTAGAAATAGAAAAAAATAAAATTGATAGTGCTCCTGTAGAACCAGAACTTGCTAAAATAGAAGCATATTTAAAAAATGAAAAAATGGAAGTTATGTATAATGGTTGGAAAGAAAGACTTCAAACTATTAAAGATATTAAAATTCCAAACATAACAGATATGCTAATAGAGGCAGAGTACTCACTTTCACAAATGGATTATAAGAGTACAATGTATAAAATTGCAAAACTAGAAATGGAAATTTATAAAGTAAGAACAACCTCAGAATTTTTACTTGAAGAAATAAAAGAAATCACAAATAGTGAGGAACGTAGTAGAGCAGTAATTACAAAGTTAAAAGCAAAATATCGTACATTATATCAAAAATTCGTTGATAGTAAATCAGATTATGGAACATTTTCTAAGGTTGTTGCTTTAAGATTTCAAAATATTGCTCAAAGTTTTGAAACATTTGAAGCAACAATGGAAAAACAAGAGTATACTGAAATACCTGAAATAATTAATTCAATCGACGAACTTTTAAGACATATGGAAGTAGTTGTAGAAGAACTTCCAGCTATAGTATTACTTGGAGAAATTGTATTACCTAAAAAGATTGAAGAATCAAGCAAAGTTTATAAAAAAATGGAGGAAAATGGTTTTCCACTTGAATATTTAAACGTTGAATATAATGTTACTGAAGCAAATAAAAAAATCAAAGATATTTTAGAAAGAGCAAAAGTTTTAAATCTAGAAGATAGTGTATTTGATTTAAAAGTATTAAATGATTATTTTGATTCATTATTTAATGATTTTGAAAAGGAAAAGAATTTTAAAAATGAATTTGAGGAAACAAATAAAATCTTTAAAGGAAAACTATCTAAAATGAATGAATTAGTTGCGGATATTTTTTCACAAATTGAAGATATTAAAAAACAATATAATTTATCAAAAGAAAATTTAGATATTTTATTTGAAGTAAAAAGACAATTAGAAGATGTTAATGGTGATTATAATGCACTTTTGGCACAATTGAGTTCTAAGTCATTAGCTTTTTCTAAATTGAAAGAAGAATTATCTGATGTTATGCATAAACTAAATAATGTAGAAAATAGATTAGATTCTTGTTTAGATGTAATTGGAAATATGCATGATGATGAACAAAGAGCGCGTGAGCAATTAGAAGAAATAAGATCAATTTTAAAAGAAGCTAAAATTCATATAAATGAATATAAGCTTCCAACTATTCCAAATTCATATTATGTTGAATTAAAAGAAGCCAATGATGCTATCAATGAAATTATAAAAGAATTAAATCGAAGACCTATAAATATTGAAGTATTAAATACAAGAGTAGATACAGCTCGTGATTTAGTTTTAAAATTATTTGGAAAAACAAAACAAATGATTAAAATGGCAAGACTTGCTGAAATGGCGATTGTATATGGTAATAGATACCGTACAAGCATTGAAAATTTAGATAAAAAACTTGAATATTCAGAAGATCTATTTTATAAAGGTGATTATAGTAGATCGCTTGAGCTTACAATTAATCTACTTAATAAAATTGAACCAGGAATTTATGAAAAGCTAAAAGATTATGTTTTAGAAGAAAATCCAGTTTAAAAGAGCCTATAGCTCTTTTTTTCTTTACAAAAATGTAGTATAATCTTTGGAAGAAAGAGGACGTATATGGAAAAAATAATACTTATAAAATATGGAGAATTGACGACAAAAAAAGATAATCGAAAATTTTTTATTGAAACATTAGAAAAAAATATTAGAAATTTATTAAAAGATTTTAAATTAAAAATATCAAAAGATAGAGTTAGAATGTTTATTGAAACTGATGAAATAGAAAACGCAGCTTTAAAACTTACTAAGATTTTTGGTATTCATGGTATAGCAATTTGTCACAAAGCAAATAGTAATAATGAGGATATATTAAATAAAGTTTTAGAAATAATTCCTCAAGATAAAAAAACATTTAAAATAGAAACAAAAAGAGCCGATAAAAATTTTCCTATTAAATCAATGGATTTTAATAATTTAGTTGGTGGTCATGTATTAAGAAATACAGAATATAAAGTAGACGTTCACAACCCAGAAGTTTTAGTGAATATTGAAATTAGAAAAGATTTTACTTATATATATACCAATATTCTAAGCGGTAGTGGTGGATATCCTGTTGGTGTTCAAGGAAAAGGACTGCTAATGTTAAGTGGTGGAATCGATAGTCCAGTGGCAGGTTATTTAGCTCTTAAAAGAGGCGTTGATATTGATTGTGTGTATTTTGATTCGCCTCCACACACAAGTTTAGAAGCTAAAAATAAAGTAATAGAACTTGCCAAAAGTCTAAACGAATATTCAGGAAATATTAGACTATTTGTAATTCCATTTACAGAGTTACAACAAGCAATTTATAAAAATTGTCCTAATGATTATATGATTACCATTATGAGAAGAATGATGTATCGTATTTGCGAAAAAATGGCTAAAAAACATAAATGTAAAATTTTAATCAATGGTGAAAGTATTGGTCAAGTCGCAAGTCAAACTTTATCGAGTATGGTATGTATAAATGAAGTAACAAATATGCCAGTTGTAAGACCGGTTGCTTGCTTAGATAAATTAGAAATAATAGAAATTGCAAAAAAAATCGGAACATATGAAACAAGTATTTTACCTTTTGAAGATTGCTGTACTATTTTTGTTCCAAAACATCCTGTTATTAATCCAAATATTTCAAAAGCAAAAATATATGAAGAGAGTTTTGAGTTTGAATCATTAATTGAAAAATGCGTTCAAAATGCAGAAATAATAACTAATTTTGAAAAAGAAAAATTTACAGATTTGCTTTAGTAAAAATTACCAATAAAAAAGATGTATTAAATTGCCAAATGTACACAATCTATAAATGTACAGGAGGTGAAATCATGAAAAGTAATAACAATATTAAAGTTCCAGGAGCTAAACAAGCTATCGAACAAATGAAATACGAAATTGCTAACGAATTAGGAGTTAAAATGGGTCCTGATGCTACTAGCCGTGCTAACGGTTCAGTTGGTGGAGAAATTACTAGAAGACTTGTACAAATGGGTCAACAACAAATCAGTGGTTCTAACTACACTAAATAGTTATTAATATAAAAAATAAGCACCTCCGTTTAATGAGGTGTTTTTTTATTTAATTAAACTTAATATTGGCCCACTTTCAGGAATTTCTTTTCTGGCTTCTAAGGTTAGTAATTGTTTATATAATGCAATCTTAAGTAAAGCAAATCTTTCAATAGGCTGATTTGTATTTCGGTTAGTAATTTTAAGTTCACTAGTAATGTTAGAATTTAAAACTCTAGATATTTCTTCTGGTTCAAAAATAAAATCATAAGAATCTTTACCAATAACTGCATTACTACATAAATCAATAACAAACTCTCCATTTTCATCTACTGAATATGAATGATAGTATTGGCCCTTAAAATATGAAGAACATAAAGACGTAACTGCTGTATATGCTGGCATAACAGCCCTTAAAAATAATGTATGATTATGACATCTGTTTGGAAGCGAATTATTTAAAACATAATTTCTAATAGAATCTGTGTTTCTAAAGTGATGTGATGCTAAATTAATGTCGATAATACCATATCTTTCACTGGTTATTCTAAATAGTCCTTTTCCATCATAAGAAATATCATCAATAAAAGGTGAATTCAATAAATTTTTTATAACTCTACTATTATTAGCGGGATCTGAAAGATTACCAAGTGAACTTATTGCTCCAATAATTTCTTGCTTAGTATTGTAACCATATTTTTTTAATAATTCGAAAAATAAGTCTATGTATTCTGATTTATAAACAAATCTTTTTTCTAAATTAATTAATTTTGTAATTAGATAATCATTACTATTTTCAAATGTAATTTTTTCATCAATTAAACCTAAAAATTCTGAAATTATTTGTTCAGCTAATCCATTTTCATATTCACGTGTCCTTTTATTTTCTATTAAAATATCATCACAAGTCATATTGCCCCTCCAATTGCTTGTTATTATAACAAATTATAAAAAATAAGCAAATTTACAAAAAAAGAGTCTAATTATGAAGTGAACTCCAATTAGTTCATTTCATTAGGCTCTTTTATAATTCCATAAAATGCAACATTTTGATATCTATTTTCTTTAAAAACTTCATCTTTAAATGTACCTTCATAGAACATTCCAGTTTTTTGCATAACTCTCCCAGAAGCTTTATTTTCTTCTAGGTGTCTAGCATAGATTTTATGTAAGTTTAAGTGATTGAAACCATATTCAATAATTGCTTTGGTCGCTTCGGTTGCAATGCCTTTTCCCCAATATTCTTCGCCCACAAAGTAACCAATTTCGCCCTTACCATGTTTTTTAAGGCCAATACTTACATTACCATATAAAGTACCAGTATTTTTATCAGTAATTGCGAAAATATTATTATCAGGATTTTCTGACAAAAAATTAATAAAATCAATTGCATTTTGTTTCTCGTATGGATAAGGTAAATTCATTGTATATTTATAAATATTATAATTGTTACAGATTTTAGTTAAATCATCTGAATCATCTAATACAAATTTTCTTAAAAGTAATCTTTCGGTTTCAATAGTATTATTTGTTTTATTATATTTCATAAAACTCACTTCCTTTAATTAATTATATCATATAATTTTATCTATTAATCCATATTCTAATGCTTCGTCAGCATCTAAATAATAATCTCTTTCAGTATCATTTTCAACTTTTTCTAATGGTTTACCAGTATTAGAGGAAAGTATTTTATTTATTTTGGCTTTTGTTTTTAAAATTTGTTCTGCGGCAATTTGAATTTCAGTTGCTTGTCCTTTAGCTCCACCTAAAGGCTGATGAATCATAACTTCACTATTTGGAAGAGCGTACCTTTTTCCTTTTGTTCCGCTTGATAAAAGGAAAGCTGCCATGCTCGCACTCATACCCATACAAATAGTTGAAACATCACTTTTAATAAAATTCATAGTATCATATATTGCCATTCCTGCGGTAACACTTCCACCTGTAGAATTAATATATAAAGAAATATCATCATGATTTTGTGAGTCTAGAAAAAGAAGCTCACCAACAATTAAGTTTGCCATATCATCATTAATTTCACCACTAAGCATAACGATTCTATCTTTTAGTAACCTTGAATAAATATCATAAACTCTTTCACCTTCAAAATTTTTTTCAATAACATTTGGTATTAACATAATTATCCCTCCTAATATATAGAATAGGTGTAAACACTTATTTTTATTCATTAAAACAAGTGACAAAATATTTGATATTTGATAAAATTATAAAAAGAATAGGAGGCGTGTCATGGTTAGTTTAAAAGTAAAAACAGGTAATAAGTGTTTTCAAGTAAAGCCTGGGACAACGCTGTATGAAATAGGTAGGTTAGTAAAAGATGATTTTACATATCCAATAGTTGCTGCTAAATTAAATAATGCATTAACTGATTTGAGTAAACCAATTTTTACTAATTCAATTATTGAATTTTATGATAGATCATCGGTTGTAGGAAATAGAGTATATGCTAGAAGTTTAGAATTTTTAGTAACTGTAGCAGCAAAAAAAGTTCTAAAAGAACAAGCAGAAGTACTAATAGATTATTCATTAGATAATGGTATTTATTGTGAGGTAATAGGCCAACGCATTAATCAAAAAACTATAGAAAATATAGAAAACGCAATGCATGAAATGGTAAAAGATAAGCTAAAAATTAGAAAATCTGTTGTTTCTAGAATAGATGCTATTAATTATTTTGGTAAAAACAAAAAATTTGATAAAGTTGAGAATTTGAGATATACAACTAATTCGACAATTACTTTACATATGTTAGACAATAATTATGATTATTATTTTGGTCCACTAGTTCATAACACGGGACAGATTAATTTGTTTAAACTTTTATATTTAAAAGATAATAGTTTTATTATGACTTTTCCAAATAAGAGAAAACCAAAAACAGTTACTGAATATACACATCATAAACTTTTATTTGAAGAATACAAAAATTTTCAGGAATGGTGTAAAAAGGTTCATTTACAAACAGCACCTGAGTTAAATAGACTTAGTGCTGAGAATAAAACAATAGAGTCTATTAGACTTGCTGAGGCATACTATGAACATCAAATAACAAAAACTGCAAATAGTATTTTAAAAATAAAAGATAAAATAAAAGTTATTTTACTTAGTGGGCCTTCTTCTAGTGGTAAAACAACAACAGCTAGAAAATTACAAATGTCATTAAAAGTTTTAGGCTTAACACCACATATGATTTCGTTAGATGATTATTTCATAGACAGAGATAAAACACCAAGAGATGAAAATGGTGAATATGATTTTTCTAGTATTAAGGTAATCAATAGTGAATTACTTAATAAAAATCTTAAAGATTTACTCGAAGGTAAAGAAGTGAAGTTGCCAAGTTTTAATTTTGTTAAAGGGAAACAGGAGTACAATGGTAAAACTTTAAGATTAGAAGAGGATGATGTCTTAATTATTGAGGGAATTCATGCATTTAATGATGCTCTAATTAAATCGGTTCCAAGAGAAAATAAGTTTAAAGTATTTATTAGTCCACTTACTAGTTTGAAAATTGATAATCACAATAGGGTTCATACTAGTGATATTAGAAAACTTAGAAGGATCGTTAGAGATAGTAAATTTAGAGGGTTCCCAGCTATTGAAACTTTAAAAGGTTGGGCAAATGTTGTTAAGGAAACTCATGAAAGAGTATATCCATTTGAGGATGATGCTGATTCTATAATTAATACAGCGCTTAACTATGAACTTGGGGTTTTAAGAATTTATGCAGAACCTTTATTATATGCTATAAATGAGAATAATGAGTATTATCCTGAAGTAACTAGATTAATTAATTTATTAAGAAATTTCTTACCAATTTCTAGTGAAGGAATTCCAAAAGATTCACTTTTAAGAGAATTTATTGGTGGAGGAATATATGAGGAGGAATAAAAAATGATTAAAGTTGCAATTAACGGTTTTGGGAGAATTGGGAGATTAGTTTTTAGAATAATGGAAGAAGATCCTAACTTTGAAGTAGTCGCAATTAACGATTTAACAGATTCAGAACAATTAGCTTATTTGCTTAAATATGATACAAGCCATCGTAATTATCGTATCGATGATATTTCTTATGATGAAAATGGAATAATTGTTGGAAATAGAAATATAAAAGTATTTGCAGAAATGGATCCAGAAAATTTACCATGGAATGATTTAAATATTGATGTGGTATTTGAATGTACAGGAAAATTTACTGATGCAAGTAAAGCTAAAGCACATATTAATGCGGGAGCAAAAAAGGTTATTATTTCAGCACCTGCAAAGGGCAATGTTAAAACAATAGTTTACAATGTTAATGATGGAATTTTAGATGGTACTGAAGAAATTATTAGTGCCGCATCTTGTACTACAAATTGTTTAGCTCCAGTAGTTAAAGTATTAAATGATGAGTTTGGTATTGTAAAAGGTTATATGACTACAGTTCATGCTTATACAAATGACCAATCAATACTTGATGTAGCTCATAAAAAAGGTGCTAAAGCGAGAAGAGGAAGAGCAGGCGCTGCTAATATTGTTCCATCAAGTACTGGAGCAGCAAGTGCCATTGGACTTGTTATTCCAGAAATGAAAGGTAAACTAGATGGAAGTGCACTTAGAGTTCCAACTACAACTGGTTCAGTTGTGGATTTAACTTTAGAACTAAAAAGAAATGTAACACCAGAAGAAATTAATGATGCAATTAAAAATAGATCAAACGAGACACTAAAATATACAGAAGATCCAATTGTATCATCAGATGTTATAGGAACAACTTATGGAGCTACTGTTGATGGTCTTTTAACAGACGTTTTAGAAGTAGAAGGAAAACAATTAGTAAAAGTTGTTGCTTGGTATGATAACGAAATGGGATATAGTGCTCAAATGGTTAGAACAGCTAAAGCACTGATGGAAAAATAATTTGGAAGCTACATAGCTTCTTTTTTTTGATAGTCAGTTACAATCTAGTGTATAAAACATATTAGTAATAAAAAATAACTTAATTTCCATTATGCCCTTGCAAATATGCT
>CASPVX010000024.1 GCA_949425575.1 uncultured Bacilli bacterium | reverse complement strand
TATAAGCTGCAAATCCTATTCCCATTATTACTACTAATGCGAACATCATTATTAAAATATTTCTTTTACTTTTAAATATATTTTTCATTATTTCTCTCCTTACTCTAAATGTATTATTCCCCCCCCCCCCAGCATTTTTGCAAGAGGAAAGTTTTAAGTTTACATTTATTATTCCTTAGTATAATTTCATTATACACTACATTCTGATGTAGTTCAATAAAAAGAAATAGACTTTACTATTTCTTTTCCTTCTGTTTGAACCATAGCTGGTTTTCTACACATTTTAAACTACCTTTACAGTTATTGCATCCATACTTTTTCCTGAATATATTCTTACTTCTGAAACGCCCTTTTCTACCGCCTTTATACTATTTCCATTTACCTCTACACTCCTTCTATTGGAACTTTGAATCAAATGATCTCCTGCACCCTCTTTTGTATAATTAAGTTTAAATGTTTCTCCTGTTTTTATAGTAATAACATCATTAATAACAACATCACCAGCATAAACAAAACCATCTTTTTCCTTATTATCTAAACTATATTTTATTTTATAAAAATAAGGATATAAAAGCGAAGTATGATTATATTCTTCAGTAAATATAGTGCCGTATTCTATTTTAACAATGGTATCTTTTTTTAGCTTATCTTTTTCACTATAGCTCATACCTGCTCCACTTTTAACATAAATATCTTTCTTTAATTTAGCACTATGATTTTCTAGATTAAATTTAACATTAGTATATTTATAATTTTCATAAATAGGAATCCAAAATGTTTTTGATGTATTAAGCATATTTATATTTGAATATGCCTTAAAATTATTCATTGATTCTGAAGCTGCGCCTGCTATATTAGTCATATACTGATGAGTATATTTTTTATAAGCAGAATGCGGGTTTACATTAAATCTTTGAAGATAACTTGTATATTGTCCTTTCCCAATAAATTGATCATTTATATATCCAGCACCTCCTACAATTGATAAAGAGGGACTTACCCACGGTCTTTGATAAGTTGTTCCTCCACCTGCCCACTTTAATCCATTAGCGATTGGATTATGACTATCAAAAGCATTTATATTATAAAAATTATAAATACCCTCAAATCCCAAATAATTTCCTGAAGTACTGCCACTTCCCGAATTACCTACTTCCTGCTTTATTTTAGAAGCTAAATAATATGGACTTATTCCATGCGTAATTGCCCCTGTCATAATTTCATCTGCATATGTTCTTTCTGTTTTTTCTATATCACCAACTAGATTAATATATTCTATTTTTTTATTATGCATAAAACTACCTTTTAATATTGCTTCTACTCCGTGCTTTGTTTGAACTGTTTCATCATAAGTTAAATCTTCAAACTGAAAAATATGTTTTTCATTTAAAAAGTTAGCTGGATCTATAAAATAATTAACTAAAGGAAGCGTTGTACTTACCCATTTATTATCTTTTTCAACATAACTATCTATCACAGTTACATAATCTCCATCGATATTACTTTTTATATAACTACTAGAACTTAGCGGAACTAAACTTCTATTTTTTATACTTTCTTCTTTTATTACTTCATTAAAATCCAATTTAATTTTAAGCGGTTTAAAAACCCAATTTGGATATTTTGCATGTAACTTTTGTAAATAAGGTTTGTAATTATCTGGAAACATACTAATACTATCTGAAAAAGTTATACTTGTTGCATTAATATGAATCACACTTGAGAAAAAAATTGTAAGCACAAATATAAAACCAACTACATTTAGTAACCTGTCTTTTATCATAAGCTCCTCCAATTTTATTATGAGCGATAATCATTTATTTTATTTACAAAATAAGTTATAATTGAAATGGTGATTTTATGAAAACTGAACTTTTAAGTCCTGCTGGTGATTTAGAAACACTAAAATATGCGATTAATAATGGTGCTGATGCGATTTATATTGGTGGCAAAAAATTTGGTGCGAGAGCTTTCGCAACTAACTTTACAGAAGAAGAAATTAAAGAAGCCGTTTACTTATGCCATTTATATGGAGTTAAATTATATGTAACATTAAATACTGTTGTTTTCGAAAATGAAATAGATTATTTTTTAGAAAATGTTAAATTCTTATACGAAAATGGTGTTGATGCATTAATTATTCAAGATTTAGGAATGATAGAATTAATCAAAAAACATTTTAAAGATTTTGAAATACATGCATCTACTCAAATGCATACCCATAATAATGATTGCGTAAAAATACTAAAAAAATTAGGCGTTTCAAGAATTGTACTGGCTCGTGAAATGAGTCTTAAAGAAATAAAATCATTAGATAAAGCTATCGAAAAAGAAGTTTTTATTCATGGCGCGCTATGCGTTTCTTATAGTGGGTGCTGCCTATTTAGCAGTTTAAATGGTGGCCGAAGTGGTAACAGAGGGGCCTGCGTTGGTTCATGCAGACTTCCTTATAAAATAATTAAAAACGGTAAAGAAATAAATGATAATGATTATCCTTTAAGCACAAAAGATTTATGTTCAGTTTATAATATTAAAGAGTTATTAGATGCTGGTATTAATAGCCTTAAAATAGAAGGACGAATGAAAAGCAAAGAATACGTAGGCTTAGTTACAAAAATATATAGAAAACTAATTGATGTGTATTATGATAAAAAAGAAATAATTATTAGTGAAGAAGATATAAATAATCTTAAAAAAATGTTTAACCGCGAATTTACAAATGGCTATTTATTTGATGATAACATTTATAATTCTAAAGCACCTAACCACTTAGGTGTAAATATTGGAAAAGTCATTAAAGTAAATAAACATAAAATATATATAAAACTTAATAACGATTTACATCAAGAAGATGCAATTAGATTTTGTCAGTCAAATAAAGGTATGATTTTAAATAAACTTTATAATGAAAATGGTCTTCTAGTAAATAAAGTTTCTAAAGGAAGTATTGCTATTGTAGATAATAAAGTAAATCTTACAACCGAAGATAGCGTTAATATTACAATAGATAATAATCTTAATAAAGAAATAATTAATACACCAAATAAAAAAATCAATATTTCTTTTGATGTTTTCGGAAAAATAAATGAACAATTAACTATTACTATTTCTGATGGGATTAATAAAATAACTGAAAAATTTGAAGTACTAGAAGAAGCTAAAAAAATTTCAACTTCAAAAGAAGTCATTTTAGAAAAACTAAGTAAACTTGGAAATACACCTTTTGAATTAATTAATTTTAATTGTGAAATAGAAAATGTTTTTATTCCAATGACTATTTTAAATGAAGCTAGAAGAATTCTTTGTGAAAAACTAATTAATGAAAGAACAAAGGTAAATAGAAAATGTAATTATAAATATTTAAAGGAAGAAAAATATAGTCAGGATAAAAAAGAAATTAATTTCTTAGTTAGAAATGAAAAACAATTATTAACAGTTATTAATAAAGCTGATAATATTTATATAACTGATTTTGATCTTTATAAAAAATATAAAAATGACAATATTTACTATAAGGTTCCAAGAATAAATTATGAAAACTTATCTTTTGAAAATGAAAATTTATTAATTAGTGATCTAGGTGCCTTAAACTTGTTTAAAAATAACAATATAATTTGTGACTATACACTCAATGTATGTAATAGTGAAAGTGTTAAGGCATTAACACAGTTAGGTGTGAAAAAAGTCACTTTATCTCCAGAAACACCTACTGGCCTTATTAATGAAATTAGTAAGTATTCTTCAAGCACTGAAGTAATTGTTTATGGAAAATTAGAACTAATGGCATTAAAAACATTTGAATACTCTAATGCTGATTATTTAAAAGATAAATTTAATAATTTATTCCCTATTATTAATAATGGATATACTAGCATAATGCATTTTAAAAACATCGATTTAACTGATTTAAATTTAAATACTAATCTACGGATTGAATTATTTGATGAAGATGAAAAAGATATTAACAAAATATTAAATAAAATAAAAAATGATAGATAATCTATCATTTTATTTTTATTTTAAATATTCGTAATGAATTTAAAATAGCTAATAATGTAACTCCTACATCTGCAAATACAGCTCCCCATATTGTAGTTATTCCAAATATAGCTAATATTAGAATTAATAATTTTACACTTAGTGCAAAAACAATGTTTGTTTTAATTATTGTATTTGTTAACTTTGAAATTTTAATTGCTTTAATAACTTTATTTAAATCATCATTCATAAGTACAACATCTGCTGCTTCTATTGCAGCGTCCGTTCCTATTATGCCCATAGATATACCTAAATCAGATTCTTTTATAACTGGGGCATCATTAATTCCATCACCTATAAATGCAGTGAAATTATCTTCTTTTATTTTTTTAACTAAATTTACCTTATCTATTGGTAAAAGTGAATCATAATACTCCTTTATTTTTAATTCATTACATACATTTTTAACTATTTCATTATTATCGCCAGAAAGTACTACTACTCTATTTATATTCTCTTTATAAAGCTTATTTATTAATTCATATGCCTCTTTTTTTATTTCATCATTAATAATAATATAGCTTTCATAATTATGGTTAATACTTAAATAAACGATTGTTCCTAATTCATTAATTTTTTCAAAATCAATATTTTCTTTTTTCATTAGCTTTTCATTACCAACAAGTACTACATCATTATCAATTTTTACTTTAACACCATAACCGCTTATTTCCTCAAATTCATGTATTTTACTTTCTTCTATTTTTTTATTAAATTTATTAACAATTACTCTTGAGATTGGGTGTGTTGAGAAATATTCAGCATAAGCCATTTTTTCAATAATTTTGTCATTGCTTAACTTATTACTAAAAATTTTTACTATTTCAAAATTGCCTTTAGTAAGTGTTCCTGTTTTATCTAAAACTATATTTTTTATTTTAGATAACTTTTCAAGTTCACTACTACCCTTAATTAGTATTCCATCTTTACTAGCTCTACCGATTCCACAAAAAAATCCAAGTGGTACAGATATTACCAAAGCACAAGGACAAGATGTCACAATAAACACAAGTGATCTATAAACCCATGTATGGAAATCCCCTCCTAATAGAGTTGGGATTATAGCTATCAAAATAGCAAGAACAACTATTATTGGTGTGTATATTCTAGCAAACCTTGTAATAAATTTTTCTGTATTTGCTTTATGCTCCCCAGATTTTTCCATTAATTCAATTATTTTAGCGGCAGTTGAAGTCTCATATATACTTGTTGCCTTTACTGTTATTAATGATCTATTATTAATACAACCACTTAATACAGTATCACCAACTTTTATCATTTGTGGTTTTGATTCACCTGTTAAAGCTGACGAGTCAATATCCGTTTTTCCATTAATAACTATTCCATCTAATGGTATTTTTTCACCAGGCTTAACAATAAATATATCATCTATTTTAGCTTGTTTAACATCTACTTTTTTTATGGATTCATTTTCTTTTAAATTAATATAGTCACTTCTTAAATCCATCAAATTAGTAATAGATTTTTTTGAATTTTTAACAGCTTGATGTGATAAGTATTCTCCTAAGTCAAACAAAAGTATTACCATTATAGCTTCTGGATATTCTCCAATACAAAACGCACTTATAGTTGCTATTATCATTAATAAATTCTCATCAAAAATTTCTTTTTTAAATATTTTTTTAATAGCATCTATAAACATTTCATATGATAAAAAGATATAACTTAAAAATATAAAAATAAAATATAAATTAGTTTTTTCTTCAAACAAAAAAGATAAACCAAATAAAATTCCACCAATTATTATTTTGATAAAATCAAAATTTAAAAAATGTTTTTTCATGATATTTTCTCCTTTATATGTTCAATACCATATTTAAGTATAACTTCAATATGTTCATCAGCAATACTATAATTTACTGTTTGCCCTACTTTATTAGATTTTACTAAATTTGAATTTCTAAGAGTTTTTAATTGATGTGAAATAGCTGATTGACTCACATCCAATATATCAGATATCTCCTTTACGCATTTTTCTCCTGTTAATAATAAATCTAAAATTCTAAGTCTTGTTGTATCTCCAAATATTTTATAAAATTCACTAAGTCCCCCTAGTAATTCTTTACTATGCATATAATTCCTCCTTTATATTATTTTGCTCATATATGAGTATATGTTCATATACTCATATTATACTTTTTTTTAAATTATGTCAACAAAAAAAGAATAGTAATTAAACTATTCTTGATCTTTTTTCTCTTTAATATATTCGTGTTTTAAAATATATCTATATGCTGTTTTATCATGTAAGATAATAAACCAGCTTTCAGCATTTTCTCTAATTTCTACACATAAAATTGGAACATGCAATTCTTCTTCGATATCAATTAAATCAACAAACTTTTTGATAGTAAGTACATCATAAGTAGATAAATCAGGGATTGTGTCAGATTCAGCAATTATATCACTATAATTTTTATGGATCTTATTAAATTCTAATACATATTCTGATTTTTGTGTAGCTACTAATAATTGTCTAACTGTTTTGTATAATACAAATAATGAGATAACTAATAGTGCTAAACCACCTACTATATTAAATAAATTAATTGAACTTTCAATAGTTGTTTTTTCATATATTGTTTTATTTCCTTCAGGGGTATATTTTGGTGTAAATGTTGAAGTTGCATTTAATAATGGTACTGATATAGCAATATCCTCATCAACATTAAATCTAACTTTTTCATTTGTTGGAGATACAGCATTAATAACCACTTTAAGTGCCACATCTACATCAGCATTAATTGATAAACCAAATTGTTTTCTAAAATCTAATAAAACATTATTGTATGTATCATAATCTATTTTTACAGTTTCGTTAATTGAAATGCTTTTTCCAGATGCAGTTTTATTTGTTTGAGGTAAAATATTATATGCTTTACTCCAAACTTCTATAGATTTATTATCTCCAGAATCATAATTACCCTTAGCTGTTGCAACTATTTGATAATTATAATTTAAATCTACATCGCTAGTAAAATTATATCTTGGATTAAATTCAATATAATCAATTAAAGCAGTAATATATTGACCATTCATTCCTAAGTATTTGGCAGTAAAGAATTTATTATTCTTCAAATAAACTTTATAATTTATATTTGCATTATACTTGTATTCTGCAATTTTCTTTTGTTCTTCTCTAGCAGGTAAAAAACCTTTTGTTAAAAGATAAACTGAACTAGCTGCTACTAACAAAACTACAAAAACAACTATTACATTTATCCACTGTTTTAAAATTATTTCGCTCTCATTCTTTGGTTTCATTTTTCCACTCCCTTTTTATCTTAATGCTTCATTCAACCATACTGATGGGTAACCAATAAAAGGTATAATAAAGCTTAGTTTTCCAATAACTTGATCATAACCAACTACTCCGCTATCTTCTACGTTATTGAAATCTCCTTTTGTTTTGAAAACTCTATTAAGATTTTCATCTTTTTCAATTTTAACAATTCTATGGATGACATACTTACCACCACTAACAAATTGTATAACATCACCTTTTTTTAAATTATCTTTTTCACTTGTATTAAGTTTTTCAATAACAACTGCATCTCCTCTATTAAAGTATGGTGTCATACTTCCAGATAAAACTGCTACAGGTTGATATTTAAATGCTCCTACTACAAATAAAACTACGACAACTAAAATAGCAAGCGCTGGTACATAACCCCAAGGACTATATTTTCTCGCACTTCTTTTGCTCAATCTCTCTGTTTTTTTGACATGAACATAATTTAAATAAATATAAGCAATTAGTGGTACAGTAATACCTACAACCGCAGTTATAAACCAATTTAAATCAGGGACTATTGGTACTAAGAATTGCGGCATTGATATAAACAATCTATAAATTATAGGTAATCTTGTTCCTCCTATATAGGATAAATAAGTAAGTAAAATATTACTAGCTATAATTGGAAAAATTATTGAAGAAATATAAGTAAATGCTGACTGAATACTTCCTAAAGAAGATGTGAAACTAAAAAAGTTAATTTGAACTAATGTAAATAATATTGTTACAATTACTAAATTCCACCATTTTTTTCTATTTAACCTAATAAGTCCATTACGAGCAATTTCTTCAAATACAATAATGCTTCCGAATGCCCATATATTTTTTATAATACTTAAAGTATCTTTAGCATATGGTGTTCTTTGAAAACCAGAAAATAACCCTATACAAAAATACACAATAATATAAGCAATCATGACAATAAGTAAACTTTGTACTTTGTCAACTTGTCCTTTAGTACGAATTTGATCGTTTTTAGCTAATAAATAAATTACTGCTGCCAATATAATCCAAATAACTGGGTTAATAACCATATTTAATAATGGAAAATTAGACGGCGTTAAAACAGTAGCTGACAATATTAAATATGTAATTATTGCCCCATACATCGATAATATTTTGGCCATAAATTATCCCTTTCTTATCTTTTTATATTTATTCTACTATAAAAAATTATAACACACTTATTTTTTGTTATCAAGTAGTTATTTAATTTATTTCAACAAAAAAAGCTATATTTCTATAGCTTTATGCTTGTTGCCAATTAATGTACATTGATAAACTATTTGTTTTCTTAGTAGGATCGATATTACCAGTAACTTGTTCAAATGTTACAGTAACTGTAAATGTCACAGTTTGTCCTGCTGCTACAGTAGTTGTTTCCTCAGTTAAACCGCTTTGAGAATATTTAATAACTGAGCTTTCATTTGATGGAGTCATTACAATTCCGTCAGCTGCAATTTTAGCATCAACATCTCCATAGTTTTTAACTACTATTGTATAAGTAACTGTATCGCTTGGACTTAATAACTTTGTATCAAAAGTAAGCGTTTTAGCATTATTAACAGAATATGTTTTAGTAGCATCGTCTAGAGAATATGTTGATCCTTCTGGTGCAACAACACTACCACAAGCAGTTGTAGCAGTTCCTTCAGCAGGACATATTGCACTTGGAGATACAGTTTCAAATCCGATATTCCAATCAGATGATACACTTGTTGTATCTTCAATTGTTAATCTTTGAGTAAATCCAGCGAAACCAACAGCCATAATAAATACGATTGCTAATAATCCTCCTATTAAAGCATTCTTATGTTTGTTATCCATTGTGTCTTTCTCCCTTCATCATATTTCTGGCAAGCACAACCTTACCCTGTAATTAATATAGCATATATTTTTTCTGTTTTCAATATATTTTATGAACATTCGACATTATTTTTTTTCAAATAATTAAAATACTTTATCGAATTCTTTTTTATACCAAAGTTTTCAATAATGTTTTTATCTACAATTTGAGGCTCTATGGTATATACAATATTATATTTCCCCTTTTCTTCTGTTGTATTCACATCTAATCCCTTTTTTCCTTTTACACTATCATTATATTTAATAGTGCTTTCCTTAACTGAATCTAATATATCTTTATCCGATACATAATAATCTTTTTTAATAACAACCTTTGTAACTTCATCTTTATTATTATAGTTTATAGTTGTTGTTGTTTTTTCTTTATAATTTATAGATTCGACTGTTTGTTTACACACTTTTGTAAAATCATGATTTGGATCACATGCAGTTAAACAAAATACAATAATAAAACCAATTATAATTTTTTTCATTATTTTATTTCTCCTCATTTGGATTAATTAATGATAAAGCCACTTTATTTTTTTCTAGCATTATATCATCAACATAACAATCCACTATATCTCCAACACCAACTACTTCACTTGGATGTTTAATAAACTTATTTGTAAGCTTAGATATATGTGCCATTCCATCATTATGTAAACCAATATCAATAAAAACACCAAATGGTACTACATTACGTACTGTACCTTGAAGTTTCATTCCAAGTTTTAAATCCTTAATATCTAAAATATCACTTTTTAATATAGGTTGTGGCATTTCATCACGTGGATCTCTTCCTGGTTTCTTTAAACTATCTATAACATCTTCTAATGTATAAATATCAGTGTTTAATTTTTTTACATAATCATTTATATCTATACTTTCTAATTTTTCTATCAAATCTTCAGTTCCAACTTTAGACAAATCCATATTTAATTCTTTTAATAATGAAAGTGCGATATCATAACTTTCTGGATGGATTGCAGTTTCATCTAAAATATTATTACCCTCAGTAATTCTTAAAAAACCAATAGCTTGTTCATAAACTTTATCACTTAAAAGTTTAGCTTTTTTCATTTCATTTCTTGAGGTAATTTTTCCATTGTCTTCACGATATTTAATAATTTTATCAATTGTCTTTTTTGTCATACCAGATACATATTTTAAAAGCGATGATGATGCTGTATTTACATTAACACCAACACTATTAACGGCTTTTGTCACAACAAAATCTAATGATTCATTTAACCCTTTACTTGAAACATCATGTTGATAAGAACCTACACCCATTCCAGCAGGTGGAATTTTAACTAGTTCTGATAATGGATCTTGTAATCTTCTACCAATACTAACAGCACTTCTTTCATTTGGCGATAAATTTGGAAATTCATCACTGGCTACTTTTTCTGTAGAATAAATAGATGCTCCTGCTTCAGAAACTATCACATATTTACAATTTAATCCATATTCATTAATCATTTCAGCACAAAATTTTTCACTTTCTCTAGATGCTGTTCCATTACCTATAGAAATAATATTAACATTATATTTTTTTACTAGATCAGCTACTTTTGATTTGCATGACTTAATAATATCTTCTTTAGTGTTATTTAGAAATGGCTTAATTATTGTTGATGTTAAATATTTACCATTTTTATCTACTACTGCAAGTTTACAACCATTAACATATCCTGGATCAAACCCTAATACAACATTATCTTTCATTGGTGGTTGCATTAATAAATTTTCTAAATTAAGTCCAAAGTTATTAATTGCATCTTCACAGGCTTTCTCAGTAAGTTCACTTCTAATTTCTCTTTCTATTGATGGTTCTATTAGCCTTTTATAACTATCTTTGATTGCATCTTTAATAACATAATTAAAAGGTCCTTCTTTTTTTAATAATTTCTGTTCCAAATATTCAAATATTCTTTCTTTATCAACATCAATAGTTACTGTTATAACTTTTTCTTTTTCAGCTCTATTAATTGCCATAATTCTATAGTTTTTAGCATACTTTACTTTTTCTTCTAAATTATAATACATTTCATATGTTTTATTTTCATCTTCAGCATTTTTCTTTACTTTCGTAACAATCGTACCTGTGTTATAAGTAAAACTTCTAATCCACTTACGATAGTAAGCATTATCACTAATCCATTCAGCAATAATATAACCTGCTCCAGTAATAGCATCTTCTTTTGTTTTAACATTTTCATTTAAATAAGGTTTCACTAAATCTTCCAATGTTTTTGTAGTAAAACTCATTATTTGTTTAGCAAGAGGCTCTAAACCATTTTTAATAGCCTCAGTTGCTTTTGTTTTCTTTTTCTCTTTAAAAGGTCTATATAAATCCTCTACTTCTACTAATTTAGACGCTTTTAGAATTTGTTCTTTTAATTCATCTGTAAGCAATCCTTTTTCATCAATTAATCTTATAACATCTTCTTTTCTTTTTAATAAGTTTTCTTCATAAACATAAACTTCATTAATTTCACGAATTTTTTCCTCATCTAAATTACCTGTTGCTTCTTTTCTATAACGAGCAATAAAGGGAATTGTATTCCCTTCACTAAGTAAATCTAATGTTTTTGTTACTTGTTCTTTTTTTATATCTAATTTTTTACTTATTTCTTCAATTATTGTTTCATTCATTATCTTACACCATTATCCTTTATAAATTTTTCAAAATCTTTTTTTTCACAAGTCCCCATTATAGAGGCTTTTACTTTTCCATCTTTTAAATAAATAACCATAGGCACTAGAAAACCTTCTTCACTGTCAGCAAGTGTTTTGGTATAACTATTAGCATTTATGAATTTTTTAATATCTTCTTCTTTTAAACTATTATAATCTAAAGCAAATACTTTTGTTTTTTGTTTTTCCATAACTAATTTGATAATATCACTATATACTTTACCACTATCTTCTTTTTCATCATAAATATATACAATCTCTGTACCCTTGCTTTTATTTAATTGTTCATATTTATCTAATCCTATTTCCTCAAATTTATATCCAAATGGATCAAACATTCTAATTAATAAAAATAAAATTAGTGCGACTACAACTGGAACACCATATAAAAGAATTGATTTTTTCATAAATACACTCCTATTCTTATTTAATTATAGCATAAATCACATTATTATGACTAATATTTCTTATTAATTTTCTTTGATGCTAATGACGCTTTATTAATACTTTTTACTCCATATTTATTTTTAATTTCATCTAATACATTTTCTAATTCATTTGCCTTATCTAAATCTTTAGCATCTTCAAATAAAGACACTTGATAAAGCCCAACATCCGTTAAGTCTGTAAGAGAAACACCTATTAATCTAAGTGGTGTTTCATCCCAAAGTTCATCAAATAATTTTTTAGCAGTTTCAAATACTTCTGATGTTTTATTAACTGGATTTTTAAGTTTAATTTGATGTGATGATGATTTAAAAAAACGATCTTTCACATTAACACCAACTGTATTTGCATATCTTTTTTCTTTTCTAAGCTGTCTTGTAATATTATCACTAATTTCTTCTAATACTTCGTAAGCCTGCTCTTTATAAACTAAATTATAACTAAGTGTTGTACTGTTACTGATTCCTTTGGATGCTGTTTTTTCAGTTTCTACTTCGGAATTATCTATTCCATTAGCGCTTTCGATTAATTTAATAGCCTGATTTTTAAAATACTTATATAAATAATTTGAATCAGCTTCACTTAATTGTTTAATTGTATGGATATTTAAATTGTGTAATTTTTCAGCAGTTTTTTTACCAACAAAAAACAATTCATCTACAGGTAATGGTTTCATTTTAGTTTCTAATTCGTTTTCAAATAATGTATGAACTTTATATGGTTTTGAAAAATCAGATGCCATTTTAGCACATAATTTACAATTAGCTACTCCTACATTAACTGTAAAGCCCAATTTATCATATATTTCTTTTTGAATTTTATATGCGAATTTTATTTCATCTCCATATAGATGTTTTACTTTAGTATAATCTATAAAACATTCATCTATTGACATAATTTCAATATCAGGTGTATATGACCTAATTAATTCAAACATTTTATTAGACATTTCTTTATACCAAAAATAATTCGGTGGATAAACTTCTAAATTAGGACATTTCTTTTTTGCCATATAAATCGGTTCAGCAGTAACTACGCCCTTTTTCTTAGCCGGTATTGATTTTGCTAAAACAATCCCATGCCTACTTTTTTCATCTGCCCCTATTACCGCATAAGAATTCCTAATATCTTTTTTAAACCCATTTTTTAGAAGATATAATGCATTCCAAGATAAAAATGCATTATTAACATCTATGTGCATTATTATTCGCATAGTATCACCTTATTTAAATTATAGCACGAACTTTTGTTTTAGAAAATAACCTAAATTAAAAAATCCATATTTAATGGATTTTACTTATTTTATATGGCATATTTTCAGTACCTTTTCCAGTTAATGTTATATTTCCATTTAAAAACAAAACAGGTTCTATTTTTAATAATACTTTTGATACTTCATGTGAACTCTTATCTTTATTGTAGTAGCTTATAGTAAACGGATGGGTATCATTATGTTCTTCATTCCATATACAATACGCTTGAGATTGTGTTACTGAATTTAAAAGCCACAAACCACCTGCATCTTTAAATGAATGTAAAAAGTTATTCAAATGACATGGAGAATTATTAGTAATAGGTCTTGCATCAATAAATGTTTTACATTCTTCATTTGTACTGGCTTTCATATATTCTGAAAAAGATAAAAGACCAATTTTTCCACTGTATATTTCTTGCTTTTCAAGATTAATAATTTCTGAAATACTTTTATCTAAACGGCCATTTTCTAACATACCTGAATAAAAATCTTTTTCTACTAATATATCTTGATCGCTTAAAGAATCATAATATTCACCTTTTAAAAATTCACTCAATGTTGATCCTATAAATCCATTTTGTCCACTTGTATCATATTCTATAGGATTATCTAATGCTTCATTTTTAATTATTTTTAACGAATTATCTGATTCAATAGAAATAATCCGCCATAAACCATTATTAAAGGCAATATAATTATTAGGGTTTTCTCCCCGGAATATACATTTATTTTCCTCAAAATTATCCATATATAATCCATCACCATTTGTAACATTACAAAGACTACTTTTTAATTCTGAAATTGTTTTTCCTTTTTCAATAATTGTTCCTCTACCACTTAGTAAAAAATTAGAAGAAAAAGCCGCATATCCCACACTAAAAAAGCACAATATTCCAATCATAGAAAAAATAATTATTTTTCTTTGTTTCTTTCTTTGTCTTCTATCTAAACTATGTTTTCTCATATTATTACACCAACTACATTATACCCCCCCCCCC
>CASPVX010000023.1 GCA_949425575.1 uncultured Bacilli bacterium | reverse complement strand
AAAGTTGAAACAACAGGAAATAATAATAAAGTTTTTTATTCATCTAAAAATGAAGAGAGAACAGCAGATGTTCCGGTTAGTAAAGGAAGAGAAAAAAATATTAATCAGAAGATAAGTGAAATTTTTAGTTCTTCTACTTATGTATATAAAGCCGATGTTGAATTAACTATTAGAGGGGATATTGTAACAAAAAGAATTGTTGGAAGAAATAGTACTCATTTAATAACTTTGGACAATGAATTAATTCCTATTTCTGATATAACGGATATTAAAAGAAAATAAAAAACTCCATTTGGAGTTTTTATTTTACTATTTCTTGTTCTAATACTAAATCAATGTTATGTTTATCTTTAACTTCTTTTTTTATTTCATCTATTAAACTAATTATATCTTTTCCTGTGGCATCATTTTCATTAACTATAAAATTAGCATGTTTTTCACTAACTTTAGCACCACCTATTTTTTTTCCCTTGAAGCCAATATCTTCTATTAGTTTGCCAGCAAAATTACCTTCAGGATTTCTAAATACGCTGCCTGCTGATGGATAATTTAATGGTTGTGATTCAATTCTTTTGTTTTTTCTTTCTTTTATAATTTCTAATATTTCTTCTTTATTACCAGGAGTAATTTTAAGTTTAACTTCTAAAATTATATAATTATTATTTTCCTTAAAGAAACTTGTTCTATAACCATAGCTATATTTTTTAATTATTTCTAATTCTAAATTTGGGTTAATAACTGTGATTTCTATAACATGAGGGCCTATTTCTTCGCCATAAGCTCCAGCATTATTATAAATCATTCCGCCCACAGTTCCAGGAATTCCAGAGGCGAAATCAAGACCGCCTATATTATTGTTTGCTAAAAGATTTACTAATTTAATAACATTATAACCACTGCCCACAGTAATATAGTTATCACCTATTTCAAGATTATTAAAATTATCCAGTTTGATAATTACACCATCATATACTTCCTCAGCAAATATAATATTAGATCCTCCACCAATTATTTTATATTTCAAATTATTTTCTTTTATATATTTTAAAATTTGTAATAGTTCTTCTTTATCATTAGGTATATAGAATTCTTTTGCAGTGCAATTTAACTTATATGTATTGTATTTTTTTAAACTTACATTTTTCAAATCAATCACCTTCTTAATATATTATACCATAGAAAGAAAAATGTCATATTTTGGAAGTAAAAAAGATTTGACTTTATGCATGGGAGGGGTATATAATTGTAGTGGTGATATAAATGAAAAATGAAAAAAATAAAAATTACATTAATAGGCTTAGTCGTATTGAAGGTCAAATTAGAGGGATTTCAACAATGATTGAAGATGGACGTAAGTATGATGATGTTGTTATGCAAATGTTATCTGTAGTTAGTGCCTTAAAAGGACTTAGTTCTACAATGATAAAAGCACATTTAACAGAAGAAGTATTACCAAATTTAAACGAAAAGGAACTAGAAAATTTAGAAGAAACACTAAATTGGTTAGATAAAGTAAAATAGGAAAGGGGCCCATAAAATATGGGCTTTTTTTGTTGACATAAAGTTATTTAGCTAATATAATAATTATTAATTTTAATGGATGTGATAGAATGATGCGATTATTTAAACTTTATTTTCAGTTTTCTAAATGTGCACAAAGTAAAAACGGATGTGAAAAAACAATTGAAAAAATATATAATAAAATATTAGGTATATTAAGTTCTGAAGAGGGCTTTGATTTATTTGCTAAGTATGATTTTATTTTTGAAAACGTTTATATTATTACAAGACAAGTATTACCTGAATTAATGTCTTTAGAACAGTATAAACAGATAATGGATGAAATGAAATTAAAAGTATTTAATACTTTTGAAAAAGGAGAAGAAGAAGATTTTGATTTTTTACAAAGAAAATTTCATGCATTAGAAATTTCAATAATTAATCCACAACAAAAAATAGGGGCTCTTTTTGACATTTTTAAAGAAGCATTTGAATTAATTCCTAAAAGGAAAGTAGATTTTAATGAAACAAGAATGGTATATCATAGAATGGCGATAGTATTATCAAATTTATCAACATATTGTATTACACCAGAGCAAAAAAATGAAATTAAAAATGTTTTAGATGTATATTTTGATTATGAAAAAGAATTTGCCAATGAGCATTTTGATCCTAATATAATTGAAGTTTATTTAGATGAAATTATTAAATCTTTTAACTATATTAATGGTTTGTCACCAAAAGAAATCAATTATAATTTTAGTGAATGCCAAGCATCATTAACTACAGTGTGTGCTTTAGTAAGAATGATGATAGACTTAAGAAATGATCCTTATGTAGGTGAAAAATATTTATTAGAAAATAATGGAAGTTATGAACTTGTATTATTATTGTTAAATAAAATTTATAATAAATTAAAACCAAGAAAAAAATTATTTGGAGCACATTTGGATAAACTGGAATGTTTAATTAGTATTTTAAAATATAATTCAGCATTCAATTTTGCATCTTTTGAAGATCACGATGATAAAAGAATACAAAATATTTTAATGATAATAAATAACACTTCTTTAAATTTATCTGATAAGATTGTTCAAAGTTGGTCTGATATTATAACTTTATTAAAATATTTTGAGAGATTAGATAAAGAACAATTGAAAACTGAAGACAGATTGTTTTGGATGGTATATTCGGTAATAAAATCTTTCGAAATAGAATTTTATAGTTTAAGTAACAAGAAACAAAAGAAAGAATTACTAAAACAAATCGAGTACTTAAGAAAATACAGTGATGATATTTTATTATCTCAAACAATGAAAAATGATATTAAAAGTCATAGTTTAACTAACAAAATAGGAGAGCACTATGAATGATAGAGAAATGGATTATATTACAAGTTTAGAGGCATTTGATCAAATAAATGATGCGTTTGAGGAACTTGTAGACTTCTTTTCTAGAATATATGATTTACTTTATAATGAATTTTATATTTTGGAAAAAGAAGGGGTTACAAACGATGAATATTTTGATTATTGTATGAAAAGGCTTAAAATTTATCATAAAAAAATAGATAGAATTGTCAGCCGAATAGGAAATATTAATTACAAGGATTTTGAGTCATATGTAGAACTTGCGGCTATGGAACATAATACTATGTTTGGTAAAAAGGATATTATTGTAGAACGTATAGGTCCAATGTTTAATTACTCAGAAGATGATGAAGTTTACTATGACGAAGACGATGAAGAATATGATAAATTTGATGGTCCTGATGAAAGATTTGATGAGCATATTTTAAACTTGCACATTGATTTTATTATGCACACATCTACTTTAACGAATAGATATCCAAGACTTTTAAAACATAAATATGAATTGAGTATGATATATCCAGAAATTGAAAGAGAACTTTTATATGCAGGTTATGATCCTGCAAATATTTTAACTGTATCTGATCATCAAAGAGCACATTTAATGAAAATGGATTTTACTGCTTATGAAAATGAATCATTTGAAGCGTATTTTGAATGTATTAATGAAACCATAAAATCACTTATTTTACTTACGGAAAAAGTTTATTTTGATGAAGATAGAGTAAGAAATATGCTTGATTTTATAAGTTTCACATCCAAAAAATTATTTATTGAAGATTTAAAAGTTTTAATTGATAATTACGAACCTAAATTTGAAGAGGATAAAACAGGTATTTTATATGGAGATGTTAGTGTTTTTGGAGTAATTATGGATATTTTAATAGAGAATCTTGCAAAAAAAGAACTTGAAGAAGAAATAAAGAGAAATGCAGAATCTAATAAAAGAATAAATGTTAAACCAGAAAATTGTGATGATAATAATAAAGGATCAACTTTTATTAATGGAGAAAAAATGAGCCAACTCTTTGATTTAGTTAAACAAGTCATCAATACTTCAAATTTATTAACAAGTCTTTATGGATTAGAAATTTGTGAAAAAAATAATACTCCAGAATATATGAAATTAATAGAAAAACTTCGTTTAAGTGTAGCGAAAGAAAAAGAAATCGCATCTAAAATAAGTTTTAACGATTTTGAAAAAGAAATGGCAAGAAATTTAGTAGAAAAAAATCTTATTTTATTCTCAGAGATAAATCCTTCTAATACGCTAGAACAATTGAATAGCCTGTTTAATAGCAATTTAGTTGCTGATTATAATGATTATATAAGATCTAGAATTGCTGATTTACTTCCTAATCTTTATTTAACCCCTAATAACATTTATAGTAGTAGTGAAGTTCCAGAATATATTATTAGTTATCATCAAATAGAAACGCTAAAAGAATTAGAAGGTATTATTCCTACTTCAAATGAAAGAGTACCTTTAATTGTAGCCAAATACGAAATAATACTGGCTAGTGTAAGAGTTATGGATTTTTTCATAGAATATAATGGTAATATATCAGATGTACGATTATTAGATGATGAGTTATCAGCATATTTATTAGATGTTGATATGGACGAATATGAATTTGATAGATCTGAATGTTTAACTCGTTTATCTATTGAATACTTTGATAGGTTAAATAATTCAGAAAAAAATTTAACTCCATTAGAACATGCTAGAGAAACAATAGTAAAGTTATTTGTATCTTTAGCCATTGATAAACTGTTACCAGAACATATAAAAAGTTTATGGAGTGAAGAGTATTTAGAATATTCAGAAGAAGCACCAGTAATGAAGTTAGAAAAAAGATTTTACGATACATGGTAGAAACATTCTTAATGAATGTTTTTGTTTTTTCTGGAATAAGATTTTATAACCTTTAAAATGCTAATAAATTGTGATAAAATAAAAACATAAGGGAGGAAAAAATATGTATATATTATTAGGAATAATAGTATTATTGATTTTGACTATTATTTTAATTTATAACCATTTAGTAAAAATGGATATTAGATGTAAAAATGCATGGTCACAAATAGACAATCAGCTTAAAAGAAGACATGATTTAATTCCAAATTTAATTGAGGTAACAAAGGGTTATGCTAAACATGAAAGTGAAACTTTAGAAAAAGTTACAGCAATGAGAACAGGTAATACTTTAAGTGAAATAGCTGAAAATAGTGAATTAGTAAGTAAAAATTTGAAAGATCTATTTATGGTGGCTGAAGGGTATCCTGATTTAAAAGCAAATCAATTGTTTTTAAATTTACAAATTGAACTTACAGGGACTGAAGATAAAATTGCTTTTGCAAGACAATTTTATAATGATAGTGTTCAGCAATATAATACAGCTATTCAAGTTTTTCCAAATAACATATTTGCAAATATTTTGAAATATAAGGAAAGAGAATATTTCAAAGTAACAGATGAAGAAAAAAAGAATGTTGAAGTGAAGTTATCATGATATTAAAAGATGTATCTAGAAATAAAACAAAAACAGTATTTATAATTACATTATTTGTAATTTTCGTATCACTAATTGTTTATTTTGTTTCATTAATTTTTGTTAAAGATGCTTTTGTAGCAGTAGGAATAGGTCTTGTTGTAGCAATGGTTAGTGCTTTAATTTCCTATTATGAATGCGATAAAATGGTGCTTAGTATTAATGGGGCAAGACCTGCAACTAGAGAAGAATTTTTACAATTAAATGTTTCTTTGGAAAGCTTATGTATAGCAGCTGGACTTCCGCTTCCAAAACTATATGTTATTGATAGCCCAGCACTTAATGCTTTTGCTACTGGAAGAAATCCAGAAAATGCGGTAGTGTGTGTAACTACAGGATTACTTAATAAACTTAATAAATATGAAATGGAAGGCGTGTTAGCACATGAACTTTCTCATATTAAAAACTATGATATTTTACTTTCTACAGTAGCTATTATAATGGTTGGTTTTGTATCAATAATTGCGGATATTGTTTCGCGCTCTATATTTTATGGTAGTAATAGAGACAGTGATAATAAGGCAGGGGCAATTATGGCGGTTATAGGATTAGTATTTATTATTCTATCACCAATATTTGCAAATTTATTAAAACTTGCAGTATCTAGAAATCGTGAATATTTAGCAGATGCTACAGCAGTTCAAATCACTCGTAATAAAGAAGGGTTAATTAATGCGCTTACTAAACTAGAAGAGGATACTGAAGAACTGAAAACAGCAAATGCGGCAGCGGAATCTTTATATATTGTAAATCCACTAAAAGGAAAAAGAGAAAAAGATTCAATATTTAGTACTCATCCAAATACTAAAAATAGAATTGAAAGATTAAAAAATATAAGTTAAGACATTTTTAATGTCTTTTTCTTTTACTAAATGATATAATGAGTATAGGTGATATATATGAAACGTATAAGAGATTATGGAATTGTGGTTGGTACAGGTAAAGTAGGACGCTTGAATAAAATAACAGATGTTCCTGGGGTAAAAGTTGGACATCATACAATTCAAACCGATACTAGAAATACTGGTGTAACAGTAGTTGTTCCAGGTGATGGTAATATATTTAAAAATAAATTTGTAGCCGCTAGTCATGTTATTAATGGTTTTTGTAAAACAACTGGTTTAGTACAAGTTGATGAATTAGGTACAATTGAAACGCCAATTGCACTTACAGGTGTTTTAAATGTTGGTAAGGTTTCAGATGCTTTAATTAGTTATACTTTAAAACAAGATGGCAATGAAGATGTCAATTCAATTAACCCAGTTGTTATGGAGTGTAATGATTCACTTTTAAATGAAAGTACTGATAGATTAGTTGGCGAATCAGCTGTTATGGAAGCTATTGAAACGGCTTCTATAGACTTTGAAGAAGGCGCTGTTGGTGGCGGAACAGGAATGACATGTTTCGGAATGAAAGGTGGAATTGGTTCTGCATCTAGGCTTACATTTATCGATGGCAAATATTATACAATTGGGGTTTTAGTTCAAACAAATTTTGGTGGAACTGGTAATTTTATTTTAAATGGAAATTTTATTGGGGATAAACTAGTAGATAAAATATCTAATGTAGAAGACAAGGGGTCAATTGTTATTGTAGTTGCTACAGATTTACCACTTTCTGAAAGACAATTAAAAAGACTTATAAAAAGAAGTGAAGTTGGAATTATAAGAACTGGTTCATTTTTTAGTCCATATAGTGGAGATGTTGTAGTTGGTTTTTCTACTGCTAATAGAATTGATGATGATAAAAATATTAGAGATATTAAAGTAATTAGTGAAGAAAAACTAGCATATGCAATCAGAATGGTAGGAGAAGCTACTGAAGAAGCAATTTTAAATTCTCTTGCATGCTCTAAAAAAGTAATTACTACTTCAAAAACAGATTATTCTTTTGCTGATATTTATTTAGATGATTATATTAAAAGTTTCAATTATGAGGCCTTTATTGAATCAGTTCCTGCAGTTAATCAATTTCCAGATTACCCTGTTGGTTGTGAATCAGTCGCACTTTATGAACTTTTGAAAGCATATAATGTTGATGTTACTGTAGAAGATATTGTTGAAAAATTAAGAAAAGGATATGCCCCTTATGAAGAAAATGGTATTTTATATGGTGGAGATCCAGAAATAGAATTTTTAGGCGACCCAAGAGATTATAGAGGTTGGGGTGTTTATGAAAAACCAATAGAAGATGTAGCAAATTTATTTAAACCTGGAATAAAAAATATTACAGGTGCATCTTTAGATGAGGTTTTAAAGCTTGTAAAAGAGGGATTTCCAGTTCAAGTTTGGATAACTATAAAACTTACAGAATCTTTTATTTCTAGAAAATGGATTAATAAAGAAACTGGTAAAGAAATTGAATGGAAAAGAAATCTTCATAGTGTGGTAGTGGTTGGTTATTCTGATAAATATGTAGTTGTTGCTGATCCAGATATCGGTGCTATTAAAAGATATGATAGAAAAACATTTGAAGATAGATATAATTATTTAGGAAAAAGAGCTTTATATTATGAAGAAAAGATAGTTAAAGACTAGAAGAATTTACTAAAATATGTTATTATAAATAAGTAGAAAGAAGAGGTAATAATGAACGAAACAAAAAGAATGATAACTCTATTTGGAGCAGTAGCTGTAGTAATAGCTATAATTTGTTTAATTGCATTTTGGCCTGAAAAAGATAAAACATTTACTTGTAAGGTAAAAGCAGATAAAGAATTTACTAAAACAGGAGAATTAAGTTATGAAAACTTCGATTGTTTAAAAGATGAAGATGAATATTTAATCGCAGTTAGTTCAAAAATTTCTAACGATGATAAAAAAGCACTTAATTCAGCAGTTAATGGAGAAAATGGTATTTACCTTGTATCTTTACAAGACTATGAAAAAGAAGATGCTAAAGCTTTAAAAGAGGCATTAAAATATGGAGATAATGCATTTGAAAAAGATGTGTTAATTTATATGAAAGATGGAAAAGTAAAAGCTTATGAAGAAGAAATCATTGGCGATAAAGAAGCAATTGAAAAGTTCTTAACAGAAAATGGATTAAATAAATTTATATGTTCTGCAAAAAAAATAGAAGGAATGGATAATTTAGGTGAAATAGATTATAAAGGTTATGAATGTCTTTATAATCAAGATAAACCTTTTGTACTTGTTTTAGCGCAAACTACTTGTGGTTATTGTGAACAATATGAACCTGTACTTAATACATTTGCAGTAGAAAATAATGTACCAGCATATGTTATCAACGTAGACACTTTAGAATCAGGTGATTTAGAAAAATTAACTTCATCACTAAAATATTTTGAAGAAAATGAAGCTTGGGGAACTCCTTTAACTTTAGGAATTAAAAATAAGGAAGTAGTAGGAGAATTAAGTGGATTTACTGAACAAGCAGATACAATTAAAGACGTTTATGTTAAAGCAGGAATTTTAGAATAAAAATGAACTCTTAGGGAAAACCTAAGAGTTTTTCTATAAAAAAATATAAAAATAGTTGATTTTTTAAAAATTTAATGATATAATTTACTAGTCATCTGATAAATGGGGAATTAGCTCAGTTGGCTTAGAGCACCTGCCTTGCACGCAGGGGGTCAAGGGTTCGAGTCCCTTATTCTCCACCATTTTGATTATAACCGTTGATATTCAACGGTTTTTTTATGGTTTAATTTTTGTTATCCTTACTTTTCTCATTTGACTTTACTGTATATAGAATATATAATAGACATCATTAAAAGGTGATATTATGGGTACAATTGAGATTTTAGGAAAATGGAATAGTGAAAAAAATGTTTTTGAAACTAGTTTTGATCCTTCACTAGCAGGAACATCTTTTGGGATTGCAACCTATGAACCTATTAAAAACATTGATGGAGAAGAGTTTGATTATATAGTTATTAGTAGCGGATGCCGCATTGAAAACTTTACGAAAGATTCTAGAACTATAAATGAATCACATAGTGCGATATCAAAATTTATAGATTTTTTTGCTAATCAAAAAAGAAATGTTTTAATTAAACTTATAATGCTTGATAAAGATGCCCCTTTAAAAGAACAAGGTAAACTTTTAGCCAGTCAAATTGATTTATGGGCATCTTTGCCAGAAACAAAATCAATAAATTTTCTAGGCCATTCTAAAGCTGCTATTATGTCTTTTGATATGCTAAAGTATTTTAAAAATCCATTGAGTTATTTAAAAACAAATCTTTATACTACTTGCGCTCCATTTACTGGAACCATAATAGCATCACCTGATAAAATAACTCAGAGAATTGAAGCGTCGCTTAAGGAAAGAATACCATCAAAATTATTAATAGATATGCTTATGAAAATTGTTAACTATATTAATGATTCAATGAGTAGTTATTCACATATGGATTTTGATATTGCTCCTCCAGGAAGTATTTCACCTGAATATATGCATTTATATGATCCATCATTTATAACAGATATTTTTAGTGAAAATAATTTGAATGCTCTTAGTAGATTAAAATCGTATACAAATATTTGTACAAAAATAGACGACGGTACTTTAAAAGACTGCATAGCCACGGCTAATTATGTTGGTGTTGGTCTCTGTCTTTTAGATGAATTAGTTTTTGATGAACCCTCAGATGGTTTTGTAACTTATAGCTCTCAGCGTCTTGTAGAAAAACATGTTTTAAATAGGGAGTTTAAAAGTGTTTTACTTAGATCTTCACATCATGGTTTTATGACTAGTATGAGGTTAACTAGAGATGTGATGGGAGTTATGGAAGAAAATTTAGAAATGCAAGATGAAATAAAACAATATAGATTGTGTGAAAAACGAATTTGGGGTTGTAGTAGAATGTAGTATTCGCTATACTAGTATTAAGGGTGGTTTTATTATGGAAAGTATGATTTTAGAAGTTAGTGAATTTTTAGCAACTAATAGGAAAACGGATTTTAATTCTATAAAAAAGAAATTAAAAATATTTGGTGAAGAGGACACGAAATTATTGAATGAAGTTTTAATAACTTTAGAAGAAGATGGTGTTATTTATTTTGATGGAACATATTATCAAGTATTCGATAAGTCAAAATTAAATAAAGTTCAAGGTGTAATAAGGGTATCTAAAAATGGCGCAGGGTTTGTAGAAGTTATAGATTCAAAAGTAGGACTTATTAAGTATATGATCCATGCTAGAAATTTAAATGGTGCACTTGATCAAGATATTGTCATTTTAACTGATTTTGAAACTAAACATAATGATACAGTCGTTGCATCTGTTGATAGAATAATTAAAAGAGGGAAACCTAAAAGATTATTTGAATACTTGGGTGAGGGTGTTTTCATGCCCTATAATATTAAAAGTAAACTTGCATTTGTTTTAGAAAATGCAGATGAATATGTTCCTGGTGATGTTGTTTTAGCCACTATAGATACTAATTGTATTAGTTATGCTGATGATATTCCAATTTTTGGTGCAAGAATAAACAAATATATTGGTCATAAAAATGAACCAGGTAATGATTTAAAAATGATTGCCAGCGAATTTTATTTTAATACAAGCTTCTCTGATGAAGCGTTAGAAGAGGCAAATAATTTACCAACAACAGTTGAAGAAGATGATTGGATATTTGATAATGATAGAGTTGATCTAAGGGATGAGGTAACATTTACTATTGATGGAAGTCATACTAAAGATATAGATGACGCTATTAGTATTAAAAAAGATGGGGATTATTTTATATTAACAGTTAGTATTGCCCATGTTTCTCATTACATAAAACCAGGGATGGCATTATATGAAGAAGCTATGAATAGAGGAACTTCGCTTTATTTAGTAGATAAAGTTTTTCCTATGCTTCCATCTAAAGTATCTAATGGAATTTGCTCTTTGAATCCAAACTCAGATAGACTTGCTAGAAGCGTACAAATGAAAATAGATAGTAATGGTAAAGTTGTTGATTATGAACAATTTAAAAGCGTAATTAGATCTAGAAAACAAATGACATATGAAGATGTAAATGAAATTTTAGAAAATGGTGACGTGCCAAAAGGTTATGAACCATACTTAGAAGAATTAAGTATTCTAGGTGAACTTAATCAAATTTTAGAAAAAGCTAAGGCTAAAAGGGGTGCGGTTAACTTTGCTTCAAGTGAAATTGAAGTGGTAGTTGATGAAATGGATAAACCAGTTTCATTTGTTCAAAGAAAACAAAGAACTGCAGAAAAAATTATAGAAAATTGTATGTTACTTGCAAATGAGACAATTGCTAAAGCAATTGCATATCTAGATATGCCGTTCGCATACAGAGTGCATGAAACTCCAGATATATTGGCGTTTAAAAAGACTATAGAGTATATTAGATCTTACAATTTAGTTTCAGATAGTTTACTTAATAAAGTTTTGGATAAGGCTTTAAAGGAGTCTCTTCAATCTTATGATATTCAACACTTACTTCATGAACTTGAGGGGAAACCATATTATGCTTTAATTTCTGATATGCTTTTAAGAAGTATGAAAAGAGCTGTATATTCAACTAAAAATTTAGGCCATTATGCAATGGCACTTAACAATTATACTCATTTTACATCTCCAATTAGAAGATTATGTGATTTTACAGTACATAGATTGTTAGATGTTTATGATACTTATGAAAACATTGAAGAAAATGTTAGTGATTTAGGTGAAATATGTGCTCATGCATCTTATACTGAAAGACAGGCTGAAAAAGCTGAACGAGAATCAATAAAATTAAAAATGGCAGAATATATGGAAAAGCATATCGGTGAAGTGTTTGAGGCAAGAGTAGTATCTTGTAATCCATATGGTTTAGTAGTGGTTTTAAATAATAACATTAAAGGTTATGTTGCGTTTAAAGATATATTAGATGGATTTTATATTTACGGAGATCAAAGTCATCAATTAATTAATAAAAATGATCGTTCTAAAAATTATCGAATTGGTGATAAAATATATGTAATGGTTAAAGAGGCTTCTAGAGAAACGCGTATTGTAAACTTTTATTCTAGTAAAGAATTTATACGTGAAAAACCTAAAACAAGAAAAATGTATAGACAATATAAAGACAGCTAAAAATAGCTGTCTTTTTGTGTAAAAAGCACTTTTTATGGCTAGTTTGTTATGTTATAATAAATAAAGAAAGGTAGGAAAATATGAGAAGTGTTGGAACAGTTGTTAGGGGTATAAGAACACCAATAATTAAAGATGGAATGGATTTATCTGATGTAGTGGTAGATTCATTAATTGAAGCTAGTAAAAATGATTGATTTGAATTCCATGATAAAGACATAGTTGGTATTACTGAAGCGGTGGTAGCTATAAGTGATAACAATTATGCTAGTGTTGATGATGTCGCATCTGATATTAAATCAAAATTTGCTGAAGGTCATATTGGAGTTATTTTTCCAATTTTAAGTCGCAATCGTTTTTCTTTAATTTTAAAAAGTATTGCAAGAGGAGCTAATAAGATTACAATGCTTTTAAGTTATCCATCAGATGAAGTAGGAAATCATTTATTTGAAGCAAGTGAGCTTGATAAATATGGTATTAATCAAAATATTACTGTTTTAAGTGAGAAAGAATATGAAGAAAAATTTGGCAATATAGTTCATCCATTTACGGGTATTAACTATGTAAATTTTTATAGAGATTTAGTACAATGCGAAAATTGTGAAATTGAATTTGTTTTTGCTAATGACCCAACAGTTATTTTAGATTACACTAAAGATGTATTAAACTGTGATATTCATACAAGAAAACGTACAAAAGAAGTGCTTAAAAAAGCAGGCGCAAATATTGTATATGGATTAGATGATATTTTGAATACTCCTATAAATGGTAGTGGATTTAATCCTAATTATGGTCTTCTTGGATCAAATAAATCTACTGAGGAAAAATTAAAATTATTTCCAAAAAATGGTGAAGATATAGTATATGAAATTCAAGAAAAACTAAAAGAGAAAACAGGAAAAACAGTTGAAGTTTTAGTTTATGGTGATGGTGCTTTCAAAGATCCAGTTGGGAAAATTTGGGAACTTGCAGATCCAACAGTATCACCAGCATACACCAAAGGTTTAGAAGGAACACCAAATGAGATAAAACTTAAATATGTGTCTGATAATAAATTTGCTGATTTAAGAGGCGAAGAATTAAAAGAAAAAGTTAAAGAAGAAATTAAGAAAAAAGATAATGATTTAAAAGGAACGATGATAACACAAGGAACAACTCCAAGACGATATGTTGATTTAATTGGATCACTTTGTGATTTGACTTCAGGTAGTGGAGATAAAGGAACACCAGTTGTGTTTATTCAGGGCTATTTTGATAATCTTGCTGATGAATAAGAGGTTTAACCTCTTTTTTTCATATATAAAATTTGATATAATTTTAATTAGAAGACATAATAATTTTAGAGGTGTTTTATATGATAAAAGCAATAATCCTTGATATGGATGGAACAATGTTTGATACAGAACCCTTATGGGAAAAAGCATTCATTAAAACTGGTAGGGAGCTTAATTATAATTTAACAAAAGAACTTCATGATAAAACTATTGGTACAACATATAATTCATTAATAAGTATTTTAAAAACGGAAGTGGGAAATGATTTTCCTTTTGAAATGTTTAAACAAAAATATATACAAAATTATCAAAGTATTATTGAAACAGACGGAATTAAAATAAAACATGGTCTAAAAGAATTACTAGGTTATTTAGTTAAAAATAATTATTTAATTGCTATAGCGTCTTCTTCAAAGAAAAAACAAATTAAAAGGAATTTAGAATTAGCTAATATTAATGAAAATATTTTTGATATAATTATAAGTGGGGAAGAAGTTGTATATGGAAAACCTAACCCAGAAATATTTATAAAAACCTGTAATAACTTAAATGTTAAAACAAATGAGGCTCTAGTTATTGAAGACTCAAATAATGGAATAAAAGCATCACAGGGTGCGGGGTGCATTTCTGTGTTAATTCCAGATATGGATAAAATTAAAGCCGAGACAGAAATGATTGTAAATTATAAGTTAGTATCTTTGGAAGCTGTAATAAATTTATTAAAACAAGGTGAGGTGTAGGTATGAAAAAAGTAATAGAAAGATTTATGGAAAACAGACCAAAATGTGAAGCAATAATTGGTTATGGATCTGGGATTGCTAAACAAAAGGGACAAGAAAATAGAAAAGTGCAAGTTGATTTAATAGTTGTCGTAAAAGATTTAAAAAAATGGCATAATGAAAATTCTAGATTAAATCCGAAAGATTATTCATTTACTGGTAAAAACTTTATGACTAAAGGCGATATAACATGGTTAAAAAAGGGCGGAAGAATTTGTTATATGACGTATATTGAGTTTGAAGGACATAGTTTTAAAATAGGAACTATCGAAGAAAAAGATTTTTTAGATAGTTTGGAAATGTGGGATACTTTCTATTTAGCTGGAAGAATGCAAAAACCAATACTAATAGTAAAAGCAAATCAAAATATTAAAGAAGCAATTGATACAAATAGAAGAATGGCTATAGCAGCTGCTTTACTAATTTCAGAAGAAAGAAAAATTCCAATGTCTGAATTTTATCAAACACTTGTATCTTTATCATATATTGGCGATACACGTATGAAGTTTGCAGAGAACCCAATGAAAGTTGCAAATATTGTTAATGGTGCAATTGATTTTTTTGAAAAAACATATGGTGATTGTGATTTGTTAACAAGAGTTAAAGGCTATATTGAAAATAAACATTCTGATAAATTGATAGAAACACTACCACTTTTGTTAAAAGCAGAAATAGATGCTGATAATAGTAATTATAAAGAGTCTATTATTAATTATTTGACTGATAGAAATAAGAGTGAAAGTACTATGCAGACAATTAAGGGGATTTTTACTAGTGGCCCTATAAAATCAGTTAAATATGCTCTTGCAAAAATAAAAAGAGGAAGAGGCAAGTAGTTTTTGATTATAACTTTAGAGAAATCTAAAGTTTTTTTTGTAAACTTATAAATTTTCTAAATTGAAGTATAAAAAAATAACAGAAAAGGGAAATCTGTTATATAAAAAAGACAAATTAATATATATAAATGATTTAAATTTGGTAAATTGGTCATTTGTATTAATTTTTTAATTAATATATAGTGCATATTGGGGGTGTTTGAAACCTCTATCGTTGTCTGCCCACTTATGAATAATAAGGAGGCTTGATAGTGTGACAAAAAAAGATTTTTTAATCCTAGTATTGTTAATAATTATCATTTTGTTAATTTTACCTCAGGGGGATTAATGAATAAAAAAATGACATCAAACTAATAATAGTTTAATGTCTATTCACCAATTGGGTAGACATTGATATGTTTCAATATCTCCACTAACTAAACTATAACACATTCATCATAAATATTCTAGTAAAAAGAGAAAAATTTTCTC
>CASPVX010000022.1 GCA_949425575.1 uncultured Bacilli bacterium | reverse complement strand
TGAGAAAAAGTAAGTTCTTAGAATTTATGGATTTAATTATTATCATATTGCTACTTATTGTACTTGTAAAAGTACTTTAGTAAACAAAAAAGCACCGTTATCAATAAGATAACTAGTGCCTTACAGAAAAACTGGCAGGCATTTGCACTTCAAATGTCTTCCATTTTCATTATATGTTAAAAATTAAATAAAATCAATTATTATGATATAATTTTATTGTTAAGATTTTTAGGAGGGATTCTATGACTAATATTTTATTAGTGGAGGATAATGATTCAATTGTAAAAGGGCTTACTTATTCTTTAGAAACTGAAGGGTTTAATGTAGAATGGTCTGGCAATATTGAAAATGCCTTTTCGAAAGTTCATTCGGCTGATTTAATAATATTGGACGTCACACTTCCAGATGGTAGTGGGTTTGATTTTTGTAAAAATATAAAATCTAAAACAGATATTCCTGTAATATTTTTAACAGCAAAAGATGAAGAAAAAGATGTTGTTGAGGGCTTTGAGTTGGGGGCTGATGATTATATCGTAAAACCATTTAGACCAAAGGAATTAATATCAAGAATTAACCGTACATTAAAAGTTCATAATAAGGAAAATAAAAACATTATAAAATGTAAAAATATTACTATAGATTTAGATAGTAATAGGGTATATGAAGATGATAAGGAAATTACTTTTACTGCACTCGAATATAAAATCCTACTTATGCTTTTCACTAATATTGATAGAATCGTAACTAGAGATGATATTTTATCTAAAATATGGGACGTTTCAGGTAATTTTGTTAATGATAATACTTTAACGGTTTATATAAAAAGAATAAGGAATAAATTAAATAGTGATGTTATAAAAACAATAAAATCTGTTGGATATAGGGTTGATAGTAAATGAGTATATTAAAAAAAGATAAAATAAGTTCATTAATAATAGTTTGTTTAATAATCACAATAATTTCAGCAGTAATGTTTTCTATATTAACTATAAAACAATATAGTGATTATAGAAAAGATATTAATATAGTTGCCGGAAGTATTCTTGAGACCATAAAAGATAAATATCCCAATGTAAAAGAAGAAGATATTTTAAAAATATATAATTCTGTTAAAGATAATAGTAAAATTTTAGAAAGTTATGGAATTAATGATGATGTAAGTGCGTTTTCTAGTTTTGAGAATGATCTTTTAAAATCATATATTATAAATCTTATATTAATCATAATTATATCAATTATGTTTTTGATTGTATTTATTATTTATTTAGTATATAGAGATAAAAAGATAAAAAAAATCACTAATTATATTGAAGAAATTAATAATAAAAATTATAATTTGAGAATATCTGATGAGGGCGAAGGAGAACTAAGTAAATTAAAAAGTGAACTTTGTAAAGTTACTTCTATGCTTAAAGAAGAAAATGAAAATAATTTAAAAGAAAAAAAGAATTTATCTGATGCAGTTTCAGATATATCACATCAAATAAAAACACCACTTACATCTATACAAATAATGCTTGATAATATAATTGAAGATAAAAATATGAAACCAGAAGTTAAAGATGATTTTATTAAAGAAATAAATAAACAAATTGAATGGATTAATTTTTTAGTAATATCACTTTTGAAATTGGCAAGATTTGATGCAGGAGTTATAGAATTTAAAAAAGAAAAAATCGAGGTTCAAAAACTGTTAAAAAAAGTTAAAGACAATTTAGCTATTACAGCTGAAATAAATGATGTTAATGTTATTTTAGATGAAAACGATGCTATATTTGAAGGGGATTTTAATTGGCAAGTTGAAGCAATTACTAATATAGTAAAAAATTGCATTGAACATTCAAATAAAGGTGGCGAAGTTTTGGTTTCTGTTGAAAATAATAATTTTTATGTAGGAATTAAAATAAAAGATAATGGAGTGGGAATAAGTAAAAAAGATTTAAAAAATATATTTAAACGTTTTTATAAAGGGAAAAACAAGAGTAATACAAGCATTGGAATAGGGCTTAATTTAGCAAAAGCTATTATAGAAAAAGATAATGGTTATATTACATGTGATTCAAAGGAAAATGTTGGTAGTGTATTTAATATTAAATATATGAAAAGATAGAAAAATATAAATTTTCTATTTTTTTATAAATGTCATTTTAAAGTCATTTTAAAAATATATACTTAAATTGGAAAGGGAGATATTATGGAAATATTAAGAGTAGAAGATTTAACAAAAACATATGGTAAAGGCGAAAATAAAATAAATGCTGTTGATCATGTGTCATTTTCAGTAGAAAAAGGAGAATTCGTTGCAGTAATTGGTTCTTCAGGTAGTGGGAAAAGTACATTACTTCATTTGCTTGGTGGGGTAGATAGACCAACAAGTGGTAAAGTTTTTATTGATGGAGAAGATATTTATAGCTTAAATAATGATAATTTAGCTGTTTTCCGTCGTAGACAAATCGGATTAATTTATCAATTTTATAATTTGATTCCAATTTTAAATGTTGAGGAAAATATAAGCTTACCTTGTGAGTTAGATGGAACGCCAGCTAGCAGAAAAAGAATGGATGAAATTATTAAAACATTAGGTCTTGAAAAACGTAAAAATCATTTACCTAATGAACTTTCTGGAGGACAACAACAAAGAGTTTCTATTGGAAGAGCAATAATTAATAGTCCAGCACTTATACTTGCTGATGAACCAACTGGTAATTTGGATTCAAAATCATCTGAAGAAATTATGTCGTTATTAAAACTCTCAAATAAAAAATATAATCAAACTGTCATAATAATTACTCATGACATTGAAATTGCTAAGGAAGCAGATAGAGTAATTACAATAGAAGATGGCAAGATTATAAAAGATGAGAGGAATTAAATATGAATATTTTAAATAAACTTACTATTAAAAATTTAAAATTAAATAAAAAGAGAACAATAGTAACGATAATTGGAATAGTTCTTTCAGTTGCACTTATATGTGCAGTTGCGGGAATGGTAACAAGTTTCCAAAAAACGATGGCTAATCAAGCTATTAAAAGTGGTGGCAATTATCACGTAAGATTTGATAATGTAAAAGAAGAAGATACAAAATATATAACGCAAAATAAAAAAACAAAGTCTTATTTTAAGACTAAAGAAATTGGATATTCAAAACTAGATAAAGTAGAAAATGCATATAAGCCATATATTTATGTAATGGAATTTGATAAAAGTGCATTAGAAAATAGTGGTTTAAGGTTAACTAAGGGAAGACTTCCAAAAAATTCTAATGAAATAGTTATTCCAGAACATTTAAATTATAATAATAAATCTAGTATTGATGTAGGAGATAAGCTTACATTAAATATTGGCGATAGAATGTTAGAAAAAAATAAATTAAATCAATTAACACCAATAGATTTAGAAGATGATACTAGAGTAGAAGAAATCATTAATACTAAACAAAAAGAATATAAAGTAGTTGGAATTATTGAAATGCCTCCAGTTGAAGATTTTTCATCACCAGGTTATACAGCGATTTCTTATTTAGATAATCCAAAAGGCGAAATAAATTTTTCTGTATTATGTAATGAACCATCTGAATTTAAAGATTTAATTAAAGATGTTAATGGTGTTTCTAATGGTGACGAAGGAAAATACATTTATGAAACTAATAGAGAATTGCTTGCTTGGATTGGGGCAGATTTAAGTGATAAAACTTTAATAACATTATATAGTGTAGCAGCTATTATAATTTTAATAATAGTAGTTTCTAGTATATTTGTTATCAAAAATAGTTTTAACATTTCTATAACTGAAAGAGTTAGACAATATGGTATGTTTTCAAGCGTAGGTGCTACTAGTAAACAAATTAAACATAATGTTTTATTCGAAGGTTTTGTATTAGGTTTAATAGGAATACCTCTTGGAATTTTATTAGGATTGCTTGCTATATTTATTATTGTTTGCTTAATTAACCTTATTTTAGGTAATTATTTAAATGGATTAAAATTTGCTTTTTCAATATCATTAATTCCAATATTAATTGCTATATTAGTTAGCTCAATTACGATATTATTCTCATCACTGCTTCCGGCAATTAAAGCATCTAAAATATCACCAATAGATGCAATTAGAAGTTCAAATGATATAAAAATAAAATCTAAAAAACTAAAAACACCAAAAATATTAAAAAGATTCTTTAATATTGGTGGCGAAATTTCATATAAAAATTTAAAAAGAAGTAAGAAAAAATACAGAACAACAATTATTTCAATTGTAGTTAGCGTATCTATTTTTATCGCATTATATTCATTTATTGAGTATGGATTTAAAATGTCAGGAATCTATTATCAGGAACTTGATTATAACTTTGTAGCATACGAACAACAAAATGATGGTAAAACAACATTAAAAGAATTTGAAAAAATAAGTAAACTAGAAGATGTAGAAAACTATTCAATTATGAAAGATGCTACTATAAGAGTAGATAAAAAATATTTTAATAAAAAGTATATAGAGCTTTTTACTAATAATGAAGAAAAAATATTTATAAATGCTATAAGTGTAAATAGTAATTTATATAATGAATATTTAAAATCTTTAGGACTTAGCAATGAAGAGTTAAATGGGAAAGCTATTTTAGTAGATAAAATGAGAATTTATGAAGATGAAAAATATAAAGACTTAAAAACTACTAATTTAAAAGAGGGCGATTCTGTAGAGGTAATGACTGATGATGATAAAGAGTATAAATTAGATATTATTTCTGTGCCAGAAGAAGGAATTATGGGTACTAGAAATGCAGCGATACCATATTTATTGTTATCAAATGAAACTCACGAAAAACTGTTTGGTGATAATTATTTTATTAACGATATTGTTATTGAAAGTAATGATCCTTATACTCTTGCAAGTACAATTGATGAATTAAAAAAGAATGATAAATTATTTGAAAATGTTTCTTATATAAATTATGAAGAACAACAAAAAGAACAAAATGCGATTGTGTTAGTTATTTCAATTTTCCTTTATGGATTTATTCTTGTTATTACCTTAATTGGAATTACTAATATCTTTAACACAATAACAACTAATATGTTTTTAAGAAGCAAAGAATTTGCTATGCTTAAATCAATTGGAATGACTAAAAAGGAATTTAATAGTATGATTAGATTAGAAAGTATTTTGTATGGAATGAAATCTTTATTAATTGGAATTCCTATAGGCTTAATTTTATCTTATTTAATTTATAAAAGTTTTGGAACATCAATGGAAACTGCATACACATTACCATGGGCAGCAATTATAATTTCAATTTTATTTGTTTTTGTAATAATTGGAATTACAATGAAATATTCTGTTAATAAGATTAGTAAACAAAATATTATCGAAACAATTAGACAAGATAATATATAATTTTTATTCTACATTTTAAAATATTGTGATATAATTTATTTGTAGGAGGGTGTGCATGGATAAGAAGAAAAAAATTGCCATAATTGTAAGTGTAGTTGTTGCCGTTGTCGTTGTTATTATTGGTCTTATTGCTTATGATGGTGTAAGACAAAGACAAGTGTTAAACACAGAAATGGAAAAATTAGTAAATGCTGATTTACTAAAAGATAAAATTGATATGGATATTAAATCAAAGGGAGATTATGGAGTAGTTGAAGAAACTATTAAAACTTATTTGAATGATTATGCTACATTATCTAAAAATGTAACAAAAGAAATGGGAGATTCTAAATATACACAAGTTTTAACAATTACTAATATTAAAAAAGATTCTCCAGATTTTAAAGAATCAGAAAAAACAATTGCATCTTTGAAAGAAGTAATAGAACAAATGAATAAAATTATTGATATGACTTCAAAAGATACAATTATGAAGGCTATTAAGGACAAAAAACTTGATTCAAGTTATAATGACTTATATGAAGAAATTATGTTTGATAATGGTACAATGTCTGAATTAACTACAGTAAAAACACAACTTTCATCAGCTAATAAAGACTTAGAAAAAATGGCAAACACTTATACTGATGCAATTAAATTCCTAAAAGATAATAAAGGAAAATGGCAAATAAGTGGAAATCAATTATACTTTGACACAACTAGCTTAGCTAGTAATTATAATAAGATAATAGCTGGATTATAAAACCAGCTTTTTTCTTACAAAAAACGGTATTTGCAACCCAAAGTTGACAAAAAACAACTGTAAGTTGGTAGTTAAAAGTATACTAGAATGATATTATGAACTTGAGGTGAGAAAATGAAATTTAGTGATAATTTACAAAAGTTGCGTAAAGAAGCTAAACTTTCGCAAGAAGCCCTTGCAGAAAAATTAGGGGTGACTAGACAATCTGTTTCTAAATGGGAATCAGGGTCGTCTTATCCAGAAATGGATAAACTTATTAGCATGTGTTCTATATTTGATTGTTCAATGGATTATTTATTAAATGGAACAGAAAAAGAAAAGAAAGAAGAAAAAACACAAACTACAGTTGATGACATTGTTAATGAGTTTGTTGTTGGAGCATCTAAAACAGTTAATATGCTTTCTAGGATGGATGCTAAAGGTATAATTAAATTTATTTTAGAACTTATAATTATTTTATTTATTATTTTGTTATTTAAAATTCCAGTTGAAATATTAAATCAATTTGGTGAAAGTATTTTTAATAATTTAGGTGGTGTAGGGGATGTTTTATCAACCTTATGGACTGTATTTATTGAAATAGCATATTTTATTTTAGCAGTTTTATTCTTTATTACAATTTATAAAACGAGATATTTAGATGGCTATGAAGAAGTTAAAGTAATAAATCATGTAAATAAAAATAGCAGTGAAGAAAACGAAGATGAAAATAAGTTTTCAACTACAGAAAATGATAATGAAAATAATTTACCAGTTATGGAAAATAAAAATGTGATAAAACATGAAAATAATGGTGGGATTATTTCGGTACTATCATCATTATTAATGGTATTTATTAAATTTATAGTTGTTTGCATTCTGATTGGTTTTGCTATGGAATGCATGTTCGCAATTGTTATGTTTGCTTTTTCAGTAGTATTATTTATTGATGGCGTTCATATATTTGGACCTGTTATTGGGCTTTTTGGATTAGTGATATTTAGTATTATTATTTGTGAACTTTTATTTAACTTTGTAGTAAATAAAAAAACAAATTTGAAAAGGTTATTTATTAATTTTGTTATTTCATTTTTATTAATGGGATTTGGAATAAGTATGAGTATTGTCGCATTTTCTAAATTTACTTATATAAATGGTTTACCAGAAAGATATAAACCAGAGGTATTTACAAAAGAAATAGATATGAATAATGATTTGAATTTTGAGTGTTATGGTTTTGAAACTATTGATTATATTCCAGATGAAAGTTTAAATAATATAAAAATAGAAATAGCAGGTTATAAAGATTTTAATAATTATCAAGTATATGTATTAAATAATCATATTCAACTTCATAACGAATTAAATACAATTAATGGATCTGAGCATGTTAAAGAAATTATTAGAAACTTAAAAAACAAAAAGATATATAATTATGATAATACTCTAGATAGAAATATAAAAGTTTATGCTAATAGTAAAAACATTGAAATTTTAAAACAAAATAGTGAAAATTATTGTAAGCAAATTGACAAAGAAGACTCTATGATAGAATCTTATGAAAATGAAATTAATCAAATAAGAGAAGAAAATGATGAACTTTCTTCAAAAATATATGATTTAGAATATGAGAAAGAAGAACTTAAAGAAAAAAATAATGAACTTAGAGAAAAAATTAAAGGCATATTAGAAGAATAAAATAATTTTAGTCTAAGAAGTGATTATTGTTGTTTAATAAAAAAATTTTAAAAAGAAAATTAATATTTATTGTTAAACTATATAATAAAATATTAAAAAGCGTATATTACGCTTTTTTTAATTCCTTTTTTACGCAGATCCATTGATGAATTGTTGTGTAAGCTATACTAAATCCAGTAGCAATAACAAGACCCCATAATCCGATATTCATTTTAGTAAATATTAATAGAGCAATAGTTCTTATGATCGTGCCACCTAAAGTTCCACGCATAGCTTCTTTTGCTTTTCCCATAGCTTGCAGTGAGGCTGTTAAAGGACTTTGTATATAGTGCAAAATACAAATAGGTGCTAAAACTTTTAAATACTCAATCCCCTCAGTTGTGTTATAAATAAACTTCATAGGAACTTCAGGATATATTTCAAAAATCAAAGTAGCTGGAATTCCTACAATTAAAGACCAAATGATTGCTTGTTTTATTTTATATTTTGTGTATTTTAAATTGTTTTCGTGATGAGATTTACTTATAACAGGAATTAACGCCTGTGATATAGCCATTGTAAAGAATGAAGGAAGGAGTATTAATGGCATAACAAATCCATTTAAAATTCCATATTCATTTACAATATATGAATTAGAATAACCTAAACCAATTAAAACACTAGTTAAAATAATCGGTTCAAAAAATGCACCAATACTTCCTATAATTCTACTCATTGTAGTTGGAACACCTATATCAAAAACTTCCTTTATATTTGTTTTATCAGGAACAATATCTTTTTTTGATATTTTAAAATTTTTAGGTAAGAAGAAGAATAAAACAATGATTGAAGTTATTTCACTAACTATATTAACAAGTACAACAAAACAAACTGCGTATTCAATTCCTAGTTTTAAAAAAATAGGAATACCAATGATTAAACTAATTAATCTAATAATATCTTCAGTAATATTTGATATAACATGAGGCACCATTTTTTGCTTTCCAAAAAAGTAGCCTCGCAGTATGCTAGAAATACTTATAAATGGAAGTACAAAGCCAATCGCAATTAAAGCATAATAACTTCTAGGTTCATGAAGCAAATTATTACTTAAGTATCCACTAGTAAATAAAAGAAAAATAATAATAATTATATTTAATGCCATAGAAATAGGTATAACAGAAAATACTAAATTTTTATTATTTTTAGTATCTTCAGCAACTAATTTACTAATAGCTACAGGAAAACCTAACTGGGCAAGGGCCATAAGCAAGGTAAAAGTAGGAACAACCATCATGTATATTCCCATGCCTTCTGTTCCAATCATTCTAGCTAGTACAATTTTAATTACCATACTTATAATTTTTGTAAGAAGTCCGCCTATCATTAATATTAAAACGGATTTTAAAAAAATGTTTTTTTTCATATTAAAGTATATGAAAATATTGTAAAATTATAAAAAGTTACAAATGAAAAAGGAAATAGGGCGTGCGTAAACTATCATATTAATAGGAAGGTAGTATGATAAAAACATATCTAAATATTTAAATCAAAATAATATTAAATTTACTTCACACAAGATTAAATAGATAAAAAATAAAGATTATATTGCATTAAATCTTTAAAAAATACGGTTTTTCGTATATAATGATATATGGAGCTAGTTGGAGGTACATATGGAAATTGAATTTGAAAATTCAAAAGAACTTTTTGAAAGACTAAAACCCGCACTTGTTTCTAAACAAACAGAACTTAAAAATAATGGTTATAGTTATATTCATCTTATTGATATATGGGATTATTTAATAACTAACAAATGGAAACAGGCTAATAATTTATCACTTTACGAGATGGTAAGTGATATTTTATCAAGTGATAATGAATTAATTGATGATTATGTAAAGGAAATGCTTAGAAACTTACAGCGCAAAGATTTTGATTAGTACGGAGGAGAGAACATGAAAAAAATTTGGTCAAAAATTTTATTAACAATTGGAATATTAGTAGCTTCAGTATTACTTCTTATTCCAGTATTACAAAATATTAAATTAGGTTTAGATCTGCAAGGTGGATTTGAAGTTTTATATGAAGTTCAAAGCGTAGATGGAAAAGATGTTACTAGTGATATGGTAACCAGTACTTATAAAACAATTTCTAAAAGAATTGATGTTTTAGGAGTATTAGAACCAACAATTATTGTTGAAGGTGACAATAAAATCAGAGTTCAATTAGCTGGTATTAAGAATGCTGATGAGGCTAGAAATGTAATTAGTCAAACAGCAAATCTTACATTTAGAGATACAAATGATAATTTACTTATGACAAGTGATGTACTTAAAAGTGGTGCTGCTAAAGTAGGTAGAGATAACAATGGGAAACCAGTTGTGTCTTTAAGTGTTAAAGATAATGATGAGTTTTATACAGTTACTAAAAAAGTAAGCGAAATGGAAGATAACCGTATTGTAATTTGGTTAGATTTTGATGAAGGTAAAAATTCATTTGCTACAGAAAGTAATAAATGCGGAAGTTTAGGTGCTTCTAATTGTTTATCAGTAGCTTCTGTTTCACAAGGATTTAGTAGTGATGTAATCATCCAAGGTAATTTTGAACAAGAAGAAGTCGAAAATTTAGTGGATTTAATTAATTCAGGAAGTTTACCAACAAAATTAGTTGAAATTTCTTCAAAAAGTGTTGAAGCTTCATTCGGAGAAAGTTCATTAGTTAAAACAGCTACAGCAGGTGTAGTTGGAATTGGATTAATTATGCTTTTACTTATAATTATTTACCGTATGGCTGGAGTATTTGCAAGTATTGGTATTGTTGTTTATACTTCACTTACATTCTTTATTTTCTGGTTAATAGGTGGAACATTAACACTTCCAGGAATTGCTGCTATGATTTTAGGTATTGGAATGGCGGTAGATGCAAATGTTATTAGCTTTGCTAGAATAAAAGATGAACTTTATAATGGTAGAGGTATTAGAACAGCATTTAAAAATGGTAATAAATCATCATTTGGAACTATTTTAGATGCAAATGTAACAACATTAATAGTTGCTATTATCTTATTTATATTTGGACAAAGCAGTGTTAAAGGTTTTGCAACAATGCTTATTATTAGTATTTTTGTAACAATGTTAGTTATGGTTTTCTTTACAAGATGGCTAATGACAAAATTTGTAGAAACAAAAGTATTTGATAATAAACCAAGATTATTTATTGGAGTAAAACCAAGTGATATTCCAAATACAAATAAAGGCGAAAAGAGAACTAAATATTTCTATAAAAAATTAGATTTTGTTAAAAATAGAAAAGTGTTCTTAATAATTGCATTAATCATAACTGTTTTAGGAGCTGTTGTATTATTTAAATCAGGTCTTAATTTAGGAATAGATTTTAAAGGTGGAACAAGCGTAACATTAAAAACAGAAGCTGATTATAGCGAAAAGCTAGCAAAAAAAGATGCTGAAAAATTAGGATATGATTTATATTCATATGAAGAACTAAGTGATGGATCATATGATTTAAAATTTACAGATACACTTTCTAAAGATCAATCAATGCGTGCTGAAAAATACTTTGGAGATACATATGAAGCATCTACTGATGTTGGAGTAATTTCTAATGTAGTTAAACAAGAACTTGTTAAAAATGCAATTCTTTCAGTAATTTTAGCTGCAATTGGTATTGTAATTTATATTTCATTAAGATTTAAATTTAGTTATGGTGTAAGTAGTATTGTTACATTACTTTTAGATGTACTTGTAATGATTTCAGTATTCAGTTTATTTAGATTAGAGGTTTCAAGTATTTTCATAGCCGCACTGCTTTCAGTTATCGGTTATGCAGTTAATGATATAATTATTGTGTTTGATCGTATAAGAGAAAATGCTGCTAAAAAACAGATTAAAACAGTAAAAGACTTAACAGACGTAGTAAATAATAGTTTAAGAGAAGTATTTAATCGTAGTTTAATTACAATGGCTTCAACTATTATACCTGTAGTATGCTTAATTATATTAGGGTCTCATGAAATTCTAAACTTCAACATAGCATTATTAGTAGGACTTACATTTGGTGCTTTATCAACTATCTTTGTTGCAAGTCAATTATGGCTTGAAATTGAAAAACACCAAATAGGAAAAGAAAAGAAAAAAATGTGGTATGAAGAAGATGTAGAAGATGAAGTTAATGAAATCTCTATAAAAGGAATCAACTCATAAAAGAGGCGAGAAAAATGAGTAAAAAAGAATTAATTACTTTTGATACACTTATGTCAAAAGTAAAAACTTATATTACTTCAGATGAAGAATTAAATTTAATAAATAAAGCATATTTATTTGCTTTTGAAAAACATTTTGGACAGAAAAGATTAACGGGTGAAGATTATATTATTCACCCTTTAACTGTCGCATCTATTCTTACAGGAATTAATGCAGATACACCTACAATATGTGCTGCACTTCTTCATGATGTGATGGAAGATTGTAATGTTTCAAAAGAAGAAATGGAAGAAAAATTCGGAAAAGAAATTACATTTTTAGTAGATGGCGTTACAAAGGTTAATAAACTTAATTTATCTGGCGATAGTGAAGCAGTTATTATAAACCAAAGAAAAATCTTTGTCGGTCTTTCCGAAGATGTTAGGGTCATTATTATAAAACTTGCAGATCGTGTTCATAATATGAAAACATTATTTGTTCACAATGAAAAAACGCAAAAAGCAAAGGCAAGAGAAACATTAGATGTTTTAACACCAATTGCACATAGACTTGGAATGAATAATATAAAGACAGAACTTGAAGAACTGTCTTTAAGATATTTAAAACCAGATGATTATTATGCAATTAGTGAAAAATTAAACCAAACAAAGGCTGAACGTGATCAAAATGTTGCCGATATGATTGAAGCATTATCAGAAATTTTAGATAAACATGGAATTGTTCATCAAATTAAAGGTAGAAGTAAAAGTATCTATAGCATTTATAAAAAACTTGATAAAGGTAAAAGGTGGAATGATATTTATGACTTTTTAGCCCTACGTGTATTTGTAAACACAGAAGCAGAATGCTATCAAGCACTAGGGATAATCCATTCCAAATTTAAACCTATACCTAAAAGATTTAAAGATTATATTGCTATGCCAAAAACAAACATGTATCAATCACTTCATACTTCAGTATTTGGAGTAGGAGGTCAGATATTTGAAATTCAAATAAGAACCTATGATATGGATAAAATTGCTGAATATGGTATTGCTTCCCATTGGTCTTATAAGGAAAAAGGCAAAAGCATCCAAAGTGAAATGGAACAGAAACTACAATTTTTTAGATCGATTATGGAACTTAAAAATACTGAAGAGAATCCAGAAGCATTTGTAAATTCTGTTAAAGAAGATGTTTTAAAAAATACTATATATGTTTTCACACCACAAGGAGATGTAATTGAACTTCCAAATGGATCTACACCAATAGATTTTGCTTATAAAGTTCATACTAAAGTGGGAGATAATATGGTAGGTTCTTTAGTAAATGAATCAATCGCACCACTTGATTATAAATTAAAAAGTAATGATATTGTTAAAGTAATTACTAATAATAATTCAGGTGGACCTAAAAAAGAATGGCTTGATATAGTTCAGACAGTACAAGCTAAAAATAAAATTAAAAATTTCTTCAATAAATTAGATAAAGAAGAATATTTAAAAAAGGGTGAAGATCTTTTACTAAAAGAACTTAGGAAAAGAAAAATACCAATTAATGATTTTTTTGAAAAAGAAAAATTTTCTAAAATTTTAGAAGAACTTAAATTAGGAACAAAAGAAGAGGTATATACTTTAATTGGAAATAATAAACTTTCAGTAGATAGTGTTATTGAATCTACTAATAAAGAAAAACTTTCAATGGAAGATAAAATGCTTCAAAAATCTAAAAATATTAGTTCGCATTCTAAAGAAACAAAAAATATCATTTCTATTAATGGTATTGATTCAATTAAAGTAAATATGGCTTCTTGCTGTAACCCTGTAAAAGGTGATAGAATTGTTGGCTATATTACTAAAGGGTATGGGGTAACAATTCATAGAATGATGTGCCCTAATGTAACCAATTTGGAGGAAAGAATTATTGAGGCAGAATGGAATGAAATTAATACAAAACTTCCAACTAATATTTTAGTTAGATACTCTGGCGATAAAGATGTTTTATTAGATATAGTAACTAAAGCATTTAATAATAATTCTTCTATAAGCAATGTTCGAAGAACCGAAAGCCCTAAGACACATGCATTAGAAATTACAGTAATGATAGAAAATAAAGATCAACTTATGAAACTTATTAATGACATTGAAATGATACCTAGCGTTAGTGAAGTAGAAAGATTAATACGATGAGAGTAGTTGTTCAAAGAGTTACTGATTCTAGTGTAAAAATAGGTGATACTTTAAATGAAATATCTAAGGGTCTTACTTTACTAGTGGGTTTTACTCATGATGACACTATTGATGATATTGACTATTTAATAAGAAAGATAGTTAATTTAAGAATTTTTGATGATGAAAATGGTGTTATGAATAAATCCATCTTAGATATAAATGGCGGAATTTTAAGTATTTCGCAGTTTACTTTATATGCTAATACGAAAAAAGGAAATAGACCAAGCTATATAGAAGCTATGGAAGGTTCAAAGGCTACTAAGTTATATGATATTTTTAATGATAAGCTAAGTGAATTTTGCCATGTTGAAACAGGAAAATTTGGTGCTGAAATGCTTGTTTCTATAAATAATGATGGACCTATAACAATCATTTTAGAAAGTAGGAAATAATGATAAAGGATCACATCGATTACAAACTTGTAAATATTTTAATAATTTCACTTATAGTATTTTTGTTTGTAAATTCGAGTGATTTTTTAATGAGGGTAGTAAATGTAGTTAAACAACTTTGCTTCCCTTTTTTTGTTGCTTTTATTTTTAGTTATGCTGTTTATCCAATGGTTAAAAGTTTTAGAAAGATTTTTTCTAAAACAATATCGATCTTACTTGTATTTATAATTATATTAGGGGTATTTATTTTATTTGTTTTTACGCTACTTCCGCCAATAATCACACAAACAGGGCCTGTTTTAGAAAATATAATTTATTTTATAAAGGAAATAAGTTTTAAATATAATTTTGATTTTCATTATATATTTTCTTTAGTTAATAATATTTATGATTTTTTTCTAAAAAATGCAGGAAATTATTTAGAAGATATAGTTCCATCATTTATAGGCGCATCGATTAATTTAATTACTTTAATTTTTATAATAATTACATCTTTTATTTATTTTACTTATGATATGGATAAAATAAGAAATAAAATAAAAGAAATATTAAAAAATAAAAATAAGATTTATAATTATTTAAGTGGTTTAGACAAAGAAATGAATAATTATTTAAGTGGATTTTGGATAATTATTATAATTACTTTTTTTGAGTATTTAATTGCTTATTTTATAATTGGACATCCAAATTATCTTGTTTTGGCTTTTCTGGCTGCTATTTCTAATTTAATTCCTTATTTTGGTGGAATTTTAGTTAATCTAGTGGCTTTTATTACTTCTATTACTGTAAGTCCTACTTTACTATTAAAAACTTGTATTTTATGGGTAATATGTATGATAGTAGATGGTTATATAATTGGTCCCTTATTTTATGGTAAAAAAAGCAACTTACATCCATTAGTTGTGATAATTGCTTTGTTTGCTGGAGGTTTATTGGGCGGATTTTGGGGTATTATTTTATCAATTCCAGGTGCAATAATGGTAATTTATACATTAAGGTTTTTAAAACAAAACTATAATATATTTAAGTAAAAATGAAAGATTTTGTTATATATATAGATGGATTTGACAAAAATGAGCTCTTGTGTTAATATACGTCCTCGTAAACGAAATTTCTGGCTGGGTTTACCTAGTATTAAGAGATCGTTCGAAAGGGGAATGAATGTTTATGACAAATTACAAATTAAAAAGAAAGAAAACTTTACATGCTTTAAGAAGAGACGCTGAATATAAAGTTGAAGGTATGTACCTTGATTTATTAAAACTTAGAGATGCAAAAGTTATTACATTAAAAGCAAATGGTAAATCATTTGCACAAGCTGCAGTTACAAAAGTAGGTGCTACTGCTGTTGCTATTTCATTAGTTTCACCAGCTGGTGTTGCTATGGCAGCTGAACAAACTGAAGAAGTTTTAGAAAATAACGATGCTATTGAAATGGTAGTAGAAGAACCTGCTAAAGAAGAAGTAAAAGAAGAAACTCCAGTAGTAGAAGAAGCTACTGAAGAAGTAAAAG
>CASPVX010000021.1 GCA_949425575.1 uncultured Bacilli bacterium | reverse complement strand
AGACTTTCGTCAAGGACAAAAAAAGTATAAGTTTTACCTTATACTTCACTAACGTGTTCAAGTAATTTTAAGAACATTTTAATACTTCTTTTATCTAGTCCTTGTCTAGATAATTTTCTTATTTCTATTCTCTTTTTCTTTATTGGAAGATCACCAAATAATATTGAATCAATTTTTTCTTTTAATACAGTTTTTATTTGAATATCACTAATAATCTCACCGATTTCACTATTGATAAGTCTTACTGCATCTATTTCGATATCATTACCCTTACAATTTATTGTAAGCTGTCCAATTGTATTAACATCTTTTACTTCAACTATAAAATCTGGTCCATCAACATATGTTTTAAATGACATTTGATCTCTATTACTATAAACAGTTACATCATCTGTTCTTTTAGTATTCCTAAATACAATTTTATAATTTCTTTTTTTAGGTACAATCCCTGTTTTTCCTTCTTTAGATCTAATTATTAACGAATAATTATTTGGCATGTAGTTATAATCAATTTCAGTTAATAAGAAGAAGTCTTTTCTGTATAAATCACTTTCTCCATCATCTTCGAATAAAGTATATGTATTACTTTTACCAGGGAAAATATGAATTTCCATATCTTTTGGTGGTGTTGTATTATTAATCTCTTCATTTATTCCAAGAGGAATTACAGCTCCTGATTTTACAAATACTGGGTAATCTTCATCTTTAAAGAAACTTACATAAGTTTTATTACCTGGAAACTTTTTACCTGTTTTAAAATCATACCAAAGCCCATCTGGTAAATAAAATTTATGAACAACACGGTCCATTACTAAATCTTTTTTTCTTATTATTGGCGCAACAAAGAATTCTTCACCAAAATAATACTCTTCTTTAAATAGTGGATCATCATACATATTTGGATTAGTATAATAAAGTGGTTTTATAAGTGGACTACCAAATTTATGATTTTTATAGGCTTCACTATAAATATATGGTATTAATTTGTGACGCAAAGTTAAATAGTCTTTTGCAATGCTATATGTTTTTACATTCCATTTCCATGGTTCTCTTTTATAATATTTTCCTTCTGCTGACCCAAATTTTAATATTGGAGAGAATACTCCTAATTGAATAAATCTAATATAAAGTTCATTATCTTCTACTCCTTCATGATATCCACCAATATCATGAGCCCAGAAAAATGCTCCATTATTAAATGCTTGTTCATTATGTGCAGCTACTTTTTTTAGCGTTTCCCAATTAACTACTGTTTTTCCTGAATAATTGATTGGATATCTATGTGGTGCGACTTTAAAGTCATAACCCATTATCATAGGACGCCTTTTAAAATCACGCATCATGTCATAAAATTGATAATGTTTTAATAATGATAATTCTCTCATGCGATCTTTATTATAAGAATTTAACCAAAAGAAATCTATTCCATCATTATCTAGTGGATGAATAAACATTTTCAAATAAATATCAACAAATTTAGGATCATATACATTAAACGGAATTTTATCTCCTTCAGCTCCAATGTATTTCAATGCCTCTTTATAATATTTTTCGTTATCGTAAATTCCATCACTTGGATCAATATTAAGTCCAATCCTAATAAATTTAGAATGAAGATAAGAAATCATTGCTTTTGGATTTTTAAAGTTTTCTACATTAAAAGTAAACCCATTTGTTTTTTCTTTTTTGTTTTTCATTTTAAATGAATGCCATTTTTCATCTAATAAAACAATTGAAAGTGGTATTTCTTTACGTTCAAAATCATCTACTAATGATTTTAATTCTAAATCATCATAATTATTATTCTTACTCCACCAATTTCCTAATGCATATCTTGGAACAAGTGCTGGAAAACCAGTAATTTTATAATAATCTTTTAAAGCTTCTTCAAAATCATTTTTATACATAAAGACATACATATCTAATCCGCCTTCACGTGCAAAAACAGTTCCATCTTCACTCATAATATTTGTATCATCTACAAAACTAGCCATTCCATCTGCTGAATATAAACCTCTTACACTTTTTGTATCATCAAGTAAAGTTGGTGCTGCTTTAAAGTTTCTAATTTCTGGATGCCCATAATACCACACACGATCTGTTCCTAAAAGCTCTATTTTAAAATTAGCAGTTGGATTTACTTTACTTCCTCCAAAAGGTTTATTTTTAGCATATGTAATTTTAAAATATTCTGTTGATACTTCTAAGAAATTTGCATCTTCCCTTATATCAAATTTGGGTGTTTCTAAATTTCTATACCAAACAAGTTCTGTTGGTCTATCTTCAAATTTACCATCTTCACTATACTCTAGTCTTACAAGCCTACTTGTTAAAATTGTAATTCTAAATCTTTTGCCCTTTATAATACTTTCATTCGGACTTATAGCTTTTTCATAGTCTAATTTAAATTGTTCACCTAAATTATACATTCTATTCATCCCCTCTTTATTTAAATCTCATCTATTTTCATGAAATTAGTATGTTTAATATTTTTAAATGGATATCCTCCTGTAACGATAATTTTATCTCCCGATTTTAAATTTAAAGTTTCTTCTGCAACTTTTTTAGCATTATCTAAATTCTTAGAAAAATCATCTAAATCTTTAGTAAGAACTGCAGTTACTCCAAAATGAAGTGCGAGTGACTTAACAACATCCATACTTGTAGTTGTTGCGATTATTGGACAAGGTGGTCTTAACTTACTCATTCTTTTTGCTGTATAACCACTATGTGTTGTTGCCACTATTCCTTTACATTTAAGTTCTCTTGCTGCAAGAACTACAGATGATGAAATTGTTCCAGTTATATTTTTAATATCTGTTTTAAGTGCCTTACTGAAAAAATAATCATAATCCAAATGTTCTTCTGCCTTTGAAATTACTTTTTCAATTTCTAAAATAGTTTCCACAGGATATTTACTAATTGCAACTTCTCCTGCAAGTGCGATTGCATCTATTCCTTCATCAATTGAACGAGCTATATCAGTAACTTCTGCTCTTGTTGGTCTTAAATCATCTTCCGAGAATTGATGAACTTCTGCAGATATAATTCCAAGTTTCCCATTTTCAAGGCTTTTGCCAATTACTCTTTTTTGAATATTTGGTATATCTTCAAGTGGTACTTCTGCCCTTAAATCTTCTCTAGATAAAACTATACCATCTGCTACTCTAATAATATTATCAATATCTTCTATTGCTTCTTTTAATTCAATTTTGGCTAAAATACCAATATGATCATTTCCAAGTTCCATAAGTACATCGCTTACATCCAAAATATCTTCTGAAGAAGAAACAAATGAAGCTATAATAAAATCAACATTTAATTTATCTGCCAAAATAATATCTTCTCTATCCTTTTCAGATAAATAAGTTCTATTTACTTTTATATCGGGAAAATATATACGAGAATTATCACGTACAAGTCCACCTCTTAAAACTTCACAAACAGCATAATCAAGACCTTTTTCTACCATTTGCAATTTAACTAAACCATTGCTTAAATTAATAACAGTTTTATATTTAATATCTTTAAGTAAATTAGGATAATTGATAGAAAATCTAGTCATATCACCTTTTGTATCATCAAAATACATTCTTATTTTATCGCCTGTTTTAAATCTAGCTTCTCCACCATAAAACTCTTTTACCCTTATGCATGGACCTTCTAAATCCATAAGAGTCGCAACATTTTTATTATGTTTTTTATTTAAGTCATTTACCGCCTTTACTACTTTAGTACAAAAAGCAGCATCAGCATAATTAGTATTCAATCTTACAACATCAATACCACCATTAACTAGTTTTTCAATTTCAGCCTCATCATATCTAAGTGGGCTTATTGTAGCAATTAGTTTAGTCTTATTCATATTATCACCATTACTATTATAGCAATAAATCAACTGAAACAAAAGAAAAAATAGAAACTATTTGCTAAATTTTAACACTAGTTTTCAAAAAATAAAAAAACTACTAAAATTTAGTAGTTTTAAGCTATATTAAGAACTTTAATATCATATTGTCCATTTGGACTTTGAACAGTGGCAACATCTCCAATTTTTTTACCTAAAATAGCAACAGCTATTGGAGATTCATTAGAAATTTTATTAGCAAAAGGATCTGCCTCTTTACTACCAACAATAGTATAAGTTTCTTTCTCATTATCTTCTATATATTCAATTTCAACTTGATTACCAATAGAAACAACATCAGTATCTGCTTCTTCTATTACTACTGCGCTTTCAAGTATTTTTTCTAATGAAACAATTCTATTTTCAAGTTCAGCTTGTTCGTTACGTGCTGCATCGTATTCAGCATTTTCACTTAAGTCACCAAGTGCTCTAGCTTCTTTTAATGCTTCAATAACTTCAGGACGTTTTTCTTGTTTTAAATAATCAAGTTCTTCTTTTATTTTAGCAAGACCTTCTTCTGTAACGTAAACTTCTTCTGATTTTACCATACAAATTCACCTCGTATTCTAAATATTCTATCAACTGAGTCCTAATGTTACTACAACTTTTTAAGTTTGTCAATAAATTTTCATCATATTATTTACACTAACTTTCTTAGGAACTCTTACATAAACAATTTGTTTTGGATGCCTAACTATTTCTATAGGATTTTTTTCTTCGTCCAAAATCTCTTCAATCACAAATGAAAATTCCTCATCTGGACCAAAAATAGTAACTTTATTCCCTTTTTTAAAGTAATTTCTTTGCTCTATTTTAGCATATCCATCTTTATAATCTAAGATAAGTCCAATAAAGTCTTGATTTGAAACTTCCATTCTTCCATTATAATATTGCATATTCTTATCAAATATTCCATTAAAGAATTGTGGAACTGAATCCCTATTCGCACACCTTCTTAATATTTGTTCATATTTCAAATTATATTCATATTTTTCTTTATTGTTACAATATTCATCAATTACTTTACGGTAAGTACTGACAACTGTTGCTAAATAATAAATAGACCTCATACGTCCTTCGATCTTTAAAGAATCGATTTCTAAATCTACAAGTTCTGGAATATGTTTTAAAAGTGACAAATCTTTTGTACAAAATGTAAATGGCTTTTCGCCTTTAATTTCATTATTATTTTCATCTAATAAATCAAAGTCCCATCTACATATTTGTGCGCATCCTCCTCTGTTAGCATCTCTTCCTGTAAATAAATTGGAAAGTACACATCTACCACTATATGAAGCACACATGGCACCATGAATAAACACTTCTAACTCTATATCAAGTTTTTTTATATCTTCCATTTCTTCTTTTGATGTTTCTCTTGCAAGAACTACTCTTGATATTCCTTCATTTTTCCAAAATTCTACAGCTTCTTTATTTAAACTAGAGTTTTGAGTCGATAAATGGATTTCTAAATTAGTGTGCGCTTTAGCAATTTCAATAATACTCGGATCACTTACAATAATTGCATCTACACCTATTTGATCTAATGATTCTAAATACTCTCTTATTTGTTTTAATTCTTCATTATGAAGTGCGATATTAACAGTAACATAAACTTTCTTATTTAATTTGTGAGCATATTCTACGCCTTCTTTAATATCTTCTATAGTAAAGTTACTAGCATTAGCTCTTAAACTAAACTTACCGCCTAAATAAACTGCATCTGCGCCATATAATAATGCTATTTTTAATCTCTCTAAATCTCCTGCTGGAGCTAATAATTCTGGTTTAAACATTTTTCTTCACCTTATAAACTGTTTCTTTATCTAAAAATCCTAGTTCTTTAGGAAAAGAAATAGGTTTACCTTCCTTATAATTTTTAATTACTGAAATAAATTCTTTTTCTTCTATACCATATGGATTAAAAACAGCATAATCTATTTTCAGATTATTTATTTCATCTAATATATTTAAAATATAATTAGTATAAACTGTAGTACCATGTTTAGTATCTTCTATCGGATATGTTTTTTCTTCCTTAAAAATACTATACTTTTTACTTTCATTTAACCTAAAAGTGTCGATATAACTATTAACTAAATTTCTTCTTGAAGTAAAAAGTGGAACTCTTCCAAATACATTTAAAAACAATTTACTATCAGTATTTTCTGATATTTCATTAATTTCTTCTTTTGTTATTTCAGATGATAAATAAGTATATTTAGCACCTTTTTTATTCCAAAAATTAATAACACTATAGTTAGTAGTTAAATGTTCTTGAGCCCATACCATATCATAATTTAAATGTAATTTTATTTTTAAATTAATAACAGATATATCATAAAAAATAACACCATTTATATTTAATTCATTTAATTCTAATAGTACTTTTTTTAAATCATCTAATTCATTATTATGAATATTTTTATTTAATGATACAAATACTTCTTTTTCAGTATTAATTTGTTTTATTTCATCTAATGTAAAATACGATTCATAATTAATACTAAAATCTTTTAAAGGTATAATAAAAGCATCTACTAGTGGTTCTAGCAAACTAATTTCATTTAAGTTTCTTACTATCGCAGTAATTTTTAACATAATATACCTCCAAAATCAAGTAAAATTCTATCAAAAAAAAGTAGATTTGTCTACTTTTATAAGATTAAGCAACTCTTTTATACATATACACTGTTATATAAGGCTGTAGATTAGTAAATGGTGTCGCACTACCTATACTACCGGTTTTATTTTCAGTTGTTTTAAATGTATGAGTATTTTCTTATTCATTTTTATGCTTCCCTTCACTTACACTTTTCCATTATTTATTCTTTTTATATAATTCCCCCTCCCCAGACAATTGCCAATGGGAGAAATGAACATGAAAAAAAGAAAAATATTATAAAACTTTTCTCTTTTATCTAGAATATTTATAGGGAATGTGTTATAGTTTAATTAGTGGAGATATTGAAACATATCAATGTCTACCCAATTTTCATTGTGAAAGACATTAAAACAATTACTAGTTTTGATGTCTTTTTTTATCTAATTAATTCCTTGCGGAAATAAAATCAATAAAATGATGATTATAACAAGCAATATTACTAAGTAATCTTTCTTATTAAGAATATCAAGCCTCCTTTATTATTCATAAAAAGGCAGACATCAATAGAGGTTTCAATTTCTCCAATATGCACTATATATTACTTTTAATATTAATACAAATGACTCATTTGCCAAATTCAAATCATTTATATATATCAAATTCCCATTTTTATATAACAAATTTACCATTTTTATTATCTTTTTATACTTCAATTTGGAAAATTAATATAATTTAAATTTTTTCGAAAAAAAGAATGATTTTATTTTTCATCCTTTTTTACTGTTTTTTTAGTTGTCCTTTTCTTTGCAGTTGTTTTTTTCTTTATTGTAGATTTTTTTTGATCATCCTTTTCTTCTTTATTATTTGTTTTTGCTCTTTTTCTTTTTTTAGGTGCGATTTCTATATAGAAATTGGTTATAGCTACAAGCATATAAGGAATTAACCATAAATATAGTAGTCCAAGCGTTAAAGCCCCCAATAAAATCCATCCTGCAAAACTAATAATTAAGATAAATAAATCTAGTTTACGTCCATCCATTAGTTTATAACTTTGTTTTAATATATCATAAATACTCATTTTAGGATTATCGTGATATATGAAAAATACTAATGAAAATGAAAGTGTTACGTATGCTGTAAATACAAGTAAGGCCATTGAAAGCACTATACCAATACAGATTAAGCTAGTAACTATCCAATCATCACAAATTCCCCATAATCCACTACTTGTATAAAGGCCATATAAAGCTACCCCTAAAAATGTAACAAACACACCAATTATTATAGATGTAACAATAGTAAGTGCGACCGTTTTGAAAAAAATATTTGTTTTAGAAAATAAATCTTCTAAACTTGTTTGCTCACCTTTTGCTATTTTCATAACCATTGTTACTAATCCCATAAGTAGAAAACCACTTAAAATAACTTCAATAACTGCCATAATAAAAGCATTTTCTAAAATATTATTAATAGAAAAAAATAAAATAACAATCGCATAAATTAAAATCATTGCAGAAACTATTTCAATATAATTTCCTCTTAATTTTTCTTTTGCATCCTGTTTTAAGGTTAATGTATCCACTTTTATACCCCTCCTATTATTAATATAAATTATAGCACAATTTATTTTTAATTAAAACAGAAATGAAAAAAATTAACCATTTTGGTTAATTTTGCTTATACTTATTCCATCTCCTATAGAATAAAATTCTGTATTAAATTCTTTATTTTCTTTAAGAAAGTTTTTATAGTTATTTAGTTTTTTCATTAAAGCCCTTAAGTTCTTACTCTCAATATTTTCCACATTATCGGCAAGGCCATGAAAATCTAAATTATCTGATATAATAACACCATCCGATTTTAAATTCTTTTTAAATTTTTCAAAAAAATTAATATATTGTGCCTTTGCAGCATCAATAAATATTAAATCAAACTTATCATCTAAATCTACTTCTAAGGCATCATTAAATATAATGTTAATTTGATTTTGTTTTCCAAATTGATTTATATTTTTTAATGCATAATTATACATTTTTTCATTTCTTTCGATTGTTGTTATTTTTATATTTTTATCTAATGACGCCATCCTAATAGCTGAATAAGCAATAGCTGTTCCTATTTCTAATATATTTTTTACATTATGTTTTTTTATATAATCTTCTAAAAACTCAATTCCATCTTTTTGCATTATTGGAACATTTTCTTCTTTAGCAAATGCTTCTAACCTATCCATAATCCATCCTTCTTTAATTTATTAATTATATTATTATGTTCAGTAGAATCTTTTGTGAAATATACCCTTTTGTTTTTATCAGCTACAAAGAAATAATAATTACTTTTTGTAGGGTTTACTGCTGCTGCTATTGATGATTTACTAGGACTATCTATTGGCCCTACTGGAAGTCCTATCATACTTGTACATCTTGTGTTATAGCCATTACAAGCATTTAACTCTGTTTTAGTAAGTGATTCTGTCATTTTTTTCTTAGCAGCATAATAAGTTGTTACGTCACTACCTAAACTCCATTTATTATTTAATCTATTGTGGAAAACACCAGATACGCCTTTACGATCTTCATCTGTTACTGCCTCTAATTCAATTAAAGACGCTAGTGTTAAAATTTGGTGAACTGAATAACCACTACTTTGAATTTGTGTTTTATAAGTTTCTAATTGTTTTGCAGTTTCATCTAACATTTTTTCAATTATTTTTTCGATTTGTAATTCTTCTTTTTTATAATAATAAGTATTTGGATACAAATACCCTTCTAATGCATAGTAAATTTGATTATTTTTAATATCATTTGTTAAAAACCAATATTTATTGATAAGGGTATCTAAATACGCTTTATCATTTATCTTTCTAATTACTTCATCAGCTGTAAAATCAGTATTCTTCGCAATAATGTCAGCTACTTGCCTCACATTTAAGCCTTCTCTAAATGTCATGTGAGTACGATCGTCTTTTACATTATCATCATTACTAAGAGTATTAACAATTTGTTTAACATCCATATTTGAACTAAGTTCATACATACCAGCTGTCAAATTATTAGGTTTATTCATTTTAATATACAATTTATAAAATAACTCTGACTTAATTAAATTTTGTTTTTTTAATTCAGGTGCTAATGAAATATATGTATTTCCTTTTTCCACAGTAAAGTTTTTAATTTCAGTATTATTATTTACTTTACCTGTTCCTACTTTATAAGATACTACTAATATTGCTGCTATAATAAGAGAAAGCACTATTAAAAATAGTGCGAATTTACGAATTGAAAATTTTCGTTTCAAGATTACTCTGCATCCTTATTCATCATTGCAGCATCATATCTCTCTAACATTTTATCAACAGTATCCCATTCAGCATCAGTTTCAATAGGAGCTAAATCTACTTCGACTAAAGTATTTGGATCTAAATCTCCTAAATCTGAGATTGATTTACGATCATAAATTGATGCATAAACATTTTCTAATCCCTCAGCGTTTTTTGTATGATCTGTGTATACGATATAAGTTTTATTTGTTTCTGGTGAATCAAATAAAAATAACCCTTCACAATCTAATTGTTCTCCTTTATCACTAAAAGCTTTAAAATAAAATTTTTCTAGTACTTGCATATCTTCCATGACTATTCCTCCTCTTTATTTAAGTAAGCTTGCAAAATTATATTCGCTGCAAGAAAATCTTTTTTTTGTTTTCTTTTTTTCCTAGATAAATCTGCCTCTAACATATAAGTGTTAGCTTCCCTAGTTGTTAATCTTTCATCAAAAGTCACAACTGGTAATTTGAATCTATTTTCTAGTTTTTCTTTAAAATTCAATGTTTCTTCAGCCCTAAAGCCAAGTGACCCATTCATATTTTTTGGAAGTCCTAAAATAATTTTTTCAACTTTCTCTTCTTCAATTATTTTACTAAGACCATCTAAAGCAGCTTCATAATCACCTTCAGCAAAAGTAATTGTAGTATAAGGGCTAGCAATAGTTTTTGTTAAATCACTAAGTGAAACACCTACTGTTTTAGTACCTAAATCAAGGCCCATATATCGCACAATTAATCACCTACTTTAACTACCATCAATTTTACCATTTATTTTTTATGGTGGCAAGTTTTTGACATTATAATTTGAAAAATGTGCTATAATGTGCTTAGGTGATGATATGAAAAAAAGACGTTTAAAAAAATCAGCTATAATTGCTTCTGCAATTGCAGCACTAGTTATAATAGTTTTAATTTCAATAATTATTTTTGTTAAACATATAACTTCTTCTGAATATAAATTAGAAAAACTTGGTTATAACGAAAAACAAGTAAGTGAAATAATTAAACTAAAAAAAGAAAAATTCTTTTTAAATAATGATTATAATGAAAATTATTTACCACTTATGAACGAAAAATACTATTTAGAAAAAAATTTAAATAATTATTTATCATATATTAAAGATTTAAAAACAGAAAAGAAAAAAATAAATTATTCTGATGTAATATCTAAAGTTAATGTAAAAGCATCTAATGGTTTTTATAAAAACACTAAAGAAGCTGACACAAAAAAAGGAAATGAAGTTTTAGTAAATAAATTCTATTATTTAACAAAAGATTATGATCCTGGTGAAATTGTAGATATGAGTAATTGGTATGCTTTTGAAGGAAGAAAGATAAAAAAAGAAGTATATGATGCTTTTATAGAAATGCACAATGCTGCTAAAAAAGAAAAAATTAATCTAATTGCTAATTCAGGCTACCGTGATTATAATTATCAAACAAAATTATATAATGAATACAAGGATAGAGATGGCAGTGAGTATGCTGATACTTATGCAGCACGTCCTGGATATTCTGAACATCAAACTGGTCTTGCATTAGATATTGTTTCTTATGGGGCAACTATGGAAAACTTTGATAAAACTGATGCCTTTAAATGGTTACAAGAAAACTCGACCGATTATGGATTCATTTTAAGATATCCAAAAGACAAGGAATATTTAACTGGCTACTCTTATGAATCATGGCATTATCGTTACTTAGGTAAAGATCTTGCAAAAAAAGTTAAAGATTCTGGACTTACATATGATGAATATTATGCATATTATTTAGACAAATAATTAAAACTCCTTCATATAATATAAAAAGGAGTTTTTTTATGAATTATTTAAAATTAGTTAATAAAAGTAATCCTCTTGAAAAGTGTGATATTCCTTTATATTTAAAAGAAATAAACCGAGAATATAATATTGGTAAAAATAATTTATTAGATAAAAAAGTTAAGTTTTGGTTTGAACTTATGGCTAAGCAGGCTAAAAAAAACAATATTATACTTAAAAATATTTCTGCATATAGAAGTTATGAGTATCAAGAAAAACTATATGAAAGTTATAAAGAAAACAATCTAGAAAACTTAGATATGAGTAGCGCTAAAGCGGGTTATTCTGAACATCAAACTGGATTTGCACTAGATATTAATATGGATAATATTAATTTCTATGAAACTATTGAATATCAATGGCTTTCTAAAAACGCTTATAAATATGGATTTATTTTAAGATACCCTAAAGATAAAGAATACATAACTGGGTACAAATTTGAACCTTGGCATTATAGATATGTTGGAAGAAAGCATTCTAAAAAAATCTATGAAAATAATTTAACACTAGAAGAATATATAGAAAAAAAGCAAAAATAATTTGCTTTTTTAGTTTACTGAATAATCAATTGATACAACATTTGATAAATCTGCTTCTGTTTTTGCAATAGTTGCTTCTGAATCATTTGGTTTAATATCTTTTCCAATATATGAACTTAATGTGTCTACAATATTTCCATCTTTATCCTTAAGTTCTAATGCTACTGTTGTAATTTCACGAGAGTCTTCTCCTATATTTTCTACTTCAGTAATAATAGTAGTACCATTTTCTGTTACTTCAAAAGAAGAATTTCGATAAACTAAATTATCTTTTGTAACTGTTTTAAATACTGAAGTATCTGTATTTTCTTCCTCTTTTTTTTGTTCTTCTTTCTCACTTGTACATCCAACTAATATTGGACAAACTAATAACATAACAACTAAAAATTTCTTTAAATTTTTCATATGATTCACCTCTATTATTAATATACAGTATTTTAAATCTTTGTCAAGATTATTAATTAGAGTCTTTATTTAGCGTTGCTTTAATAAAATTTAACACATCTTTCTCTGTTTGTTCAAAGTTTTCATAATTAACATCAAACCAATTTACTTCCATTTGATTATTAAACCATGTATATTGCCTTTTCGCATAATTTCTACTTTTTTGTTTAATCAAATCAATGTTTGGTGCTGCTTTTCCTTCAAAATAAGGAAATAATTCTTTATATCCAATTGGAGTCATAACCGCTTTTGTCCTAATATTAGAATCATATATTTTTTTAACCTCTTCTAAAAGTCCCTCTTTTAACATTGTATCTACTCTACTATTAATTTTGTTATAAAGTATTTCTCTTTCTGTTGTAAGGCCTATAATAAGTGATTCATATAATAATTTACTATGTTTTTTACTTAATAATTCTGTATTATTTGTATAATAGTCAAGTGCTCTTTCAACTCTTTGTCTATTATTTTTATGAATATCGGTTTTTGGATCTATTTCAAGTAATTTTTCATACAACTGTTCATTTGTAAAATTCGAATAGTCATTTTTAATTGTAGATTGTGTAAAATTATAATCATATAAACAGGCCTTTACATAAAGACCTGTTCCACCTACTAAAATAGGCACTTTTCCTTTACTTTCTATTTCTTTTATTTTTTCTCTAGCATCTTTTTGAAAATCGTAAACACTATAATCTTCTGTTATATTTTTAATACTAAGTAAATGATGTGGAACACCTTCAGTATCTTTAACTTTCCCTGTCGCAATATCTAAATCTTTATATATTTGAGTACTATCAGCATTAATGATTTCACCGTTTATATGCTTTGCTAAAAATATACTTAAATCTGTTTTTCCAACACCTGTTGGCCCCACAATTGCAATTACCATACTATTCACCTACTTTATAAACATACTATCGCCAAATGAAAAAAATCTATATTTTTCTTTTACTGCTTCGTTATATGCATTCATAATATTTTCTTTACCAGCTAAAGCACTTACTAGCATAACTAATGTTGATTTTGGCAAATGAAAATTCGTAATAAGTTTATCTATTGCTTTAAATTCATAGCCTGGGTAAATAAAAATATCTGTATTACCACTACACTCTTTGAATGTATTATATAAATTCATAATTGTTTCTAATGTTCTTGTAGTAGTAGTTCCTACACTAATAATTTTATGTCCTTCATTTTTTGTTTTATTTAATAAATCTGCTGTTTTTTGATCCATAACATAGTATTCACTATGCATTTTATGTTTAGTGACATCCTCTACGGATACTGGCCTAAATGTTCCAAGTCCCACATGAAGTGTAATATATGCTATATTAATACCTCTTTTTTTAGCTTCTTCTAGTAAATCATTTGTAAAATGTAAACCTGCTGTTGGAGCTGCTGCACTTCCAATATTTTTAGCATATACTGTTTGATATCTATCTTTATCTTCTAATGTTTCATGAATATAAGGAGGAAGAGGCATTTGTCCAAGCTCATCTAAAATTTCATACAAAATCCCTTCATATATTAGTTCATATTCTCTAATACCATCTTCTAATACTTGCGTGCATTTAGCTTTTAATTTACCTTCACCAAAAGAAACTATAGTTCCCTCTTTTACTCTTTTTGCAGGTTTAGTTAAACATTTCCATTTATCAGATTCTATTTCGTTTAAAAGTAAAACCTCTATAACAGCACCTGTTTCTTCTTTTGTACCATATAGTCTTGCAGGAATAACTTTAGTATCATTCAAAACTAAGGTATCTCCTTTTTCAATATAATCCAAAATATTTTTAAATTTTTTATGTTCTATATTTCCTGTTTTTTTATCTAATACTAAAAGTCGTGACTCATCTCTTTTTGAAAGTGGTGTTTGCGCTATTAGTTCTTCTGGTAAATAATAATCAAAATCATCTGTTTTCATATGTTTTCCTCCTCATTTAACCTTTAGTAGTATATCATAATTGAGTGTAATTTAAAAGAAAACGCATGTTTTACGTTTTCTTATGTTGTTTCTACAAATTTCCATTTCTGAGTATTTGTATTATTACATGTATATGCCCAAATATTAGTACCATTTGCTGCAGTTCCATTAACTAAATCTAAACATAAACCATTTATATTCTTTACTTGATAATAACTATTACCCTGATTTGTAAGTCGCCAATAACCGCCAGCGGATCCATGAAAAGTATATGTAATAACATTAGTTCCTGATACTGAACTATTACCTCTTACCCACATATATTGGGTTTGATTTATTTGACTTTGAATTATATAATCCACAACTCCATTTACTACTCTGTAAGGCAAAATTCTCCATTTTTGAGCACTAACATTATTTTTTGTATAAAGTTGTATATTGGTATCGTTTGCTACTGCTGCACTCGTTACATCAACAACAAAATTATTATTTAATGTTGTAGCTATAAAGTGTTTCTTAGCCATTATAGTAGAATTAGTTTTTTGTTCTATAAATGTTGATGTATTATCGCTAAAAGCAATGTTGTTATTGTATGGTGATGATGTAAGAGAATTATTATTAATAGTTCCACCTGTTATAATTATCTTAGAATTATTATATACATCTAAACCACTTCTAACATTATTAATAATTTCTCCGCCTTGAATTGTAAGTGTCCCTCCGAATGTTTGCACACCACCAGCACCATGCAACGATGTATTTGATTTAACAGTACCACCACTTATTTTACTAGTTACATTATTTAAAAGCATACCTCCACCATCATGGCCTGCGCCATCTTCAGTAATAGAATTATTTGAAATTACTCCACCTGTCATATTAAAAATTCCTGCATTTATTGAAAGTCCACCCCCAGAACCTGTTACAGTATTTTCAGTTATATTTCCGCTTTCAACTGTTACATTTGCATATTCAGAATAAATACCGCCACCTTTATTTGCTGTATTATTCGAAATAGTTCCACCATTCATCTTAAAATTAGTATTACCATTATATAGAGCAATTCCACCACCCTTACTTGTTGCAGTATTATGAACAATGGAAGATGTACCCAAAATATTTAATACAGGATTCCCTTCGTTTATATCTGTTTTAATAGCACCCCCATAAGTAGATTTATTATATGATATAACTCCTCCCTCAATAGTACAAACCGCATTTAAGCCACAAGATATAGCTCCACCACCATCACCTGCTTCGTTATTCGAAATGCTTCCCCCAGACATAGTGAATTTTGTATTTCCAAAAGCATATATACCTCCACCATTTCCTTTTACTTGATTATTTGATATATTTCCAGACAATAATTTAAGTTCTGCATTACCATATAACATTATACCTCCACCTTGAGAACCAGGTGATGAATTTCTAACTATATTTCCTCCATTGATAGTCAACTTTGAATCTCCAACAGCACAAATTCCAGCTCCATTATGCAAATCTACAACATTATTCTCTATGCTTCCTCCAGTCATATTAACAATTCCATTATCTACATATATAGCGCCCCCACATGTTTGACCAGAACTATTTGCCTTTGTAATTATTGTATTATTTTTAATGTTTAATGTAGATTTTGAGCCTACACTTATCATTGCATTGTCCACCAATATATTATTTCCATCTATAACAATAGATTCCAATGATAAACTGCCACGTTCCAAAGTAAGTAATCTTTCTGTTAACACCTCATTTCTTATAACACTATTCACATTGCCATCTTCACTATAACTTGTAATAGTTACTGTTTTATCTTCATCTAATGTCGTTGTCTCATTTACTGTTATATCATCCATTACATATATTGTT
>CASPVX010000020.1 GCA_949425575.1 uncultured Bacilli bacterium | reverse complement strand
TCCACGATGTATATGTTAATAAAGAAAAGGCACACAAAGAAAGTGTAGCAATTATAAATACCCTAAATAAGTATTTAAAATAGAGATAAATAAAATCTCTATTTTTTTTATAAAAAATAAATATATACAAAAAAAGGACAGGTCCCCCCTGAAGGGCCTGTCCAAATAAAAGAATAAAAAGGGGCTGGCTAGTTTACACTAGCGCCAATTCAAACAATTTGAATTGGTGCTTTATATACTAACACAAATAATTTATTTGTCAACTAAAAAAAACAAAAAAAATAAAAAAAATATTGATTTATAAACAAATGTTCGTTATAATTGATTTGAGGAGTATAATATGGAAAAATTAACCACGATAAAAGGTGTTGGTCTAACAACACTTAAAGCATTAGAAGAATTAAATATTTATAATACAGAACATTTAATAAAATATTTTCCTTATAGATATAATATTATTGAAAAATCAGATATAAATAAAATAGAAGATAAAGATAATATTGTCATTGATGGAATTTGTGAAAGCATTCCCAACGTTTTCTTTTTTTCAAGATCAAGAAATAAAATGACATTTAGATTAAATATAGGAACAAAAATTTTGAATATATCAATTTTTAATCGAGCTTTTCTTAAAAGTAAAATAAAAATAGGTATTGGACTTACAATTGTTGGAAAGTATGACAAAAAAACTAATTCAGTAGTTGCTAGCGATCTTAGATTTGGTATGATAACAAAACCACAAATTGAACCAGTTTATCATTCATCTTTCAAGATAAGTAGCCAAAAAATTAATAAATTGATTTTACCACTACTTGAAAACATTGATTTAACTGATCCATTACCTAATTGTATCAATGATAAATATGGTTTTATTTCATATAATGAAGCTGTAAAAATAATTCATAATCCTCAAAATAAAGAAATGTTAAAAAAAGCTTTAAGTAAATTAAAGTATGAAGAGTTATTTGATTATTTATTTAAAGTAAATGCATTAAAACAAAATAGAAAAAAGGATAATGGTTTAAAAAGAAACGTAGATTTTAAATTGGTTACTGAAATGATAAACAATTTACCATTTAAACTTACAGATGATCAATTAATAAGTGTTAAAGAAATATATAATGATTTGAATAATGGAATTAGAATGAATAGACTTTTGCAAGGAGATGTTGGTTCTGGTAAAACAATAGTAGCTTTTATTGCTATTTATATTAATTATTTAAGTGGTTATCAAAGTGCTTTAATGGCTCCAACTGAAATTTTAGCAAAACAACATTTTATCAATGTTAGTAAAATATTAAATATTAAAACAGTGTTTTTAACAGGTAGTACAAAAGCAAAAGAAAAAAAAGAAATATATGAAAAACTAGAAAAAGGCGAAATTGATTTAATTATTGGTACTCATGCTTTAATTAGTGAAAATGTTTCCTATAATAATTTAGGACTTGTTATAACAGATGAGCAACATCGTTTTGGTGTTAATCAAAGGGGCTCTTTAAAAAATAAAGGTAAGGACCCAGATATTTTATATATGAGTGCAACACCAATTCCAAGAACTTATGCACTAACGCTTTATGGTGATATGGATATTTCTAGTATCAAAACAATGCCTAAAGGTAGAAAAGAAATTAAAACATATTTAAAAAGCAATAACGAAATAAAAGATGTTTTATTTATGATGTTAGAAGAAATAAAAAAAGGTCATCAAATATATGTAGTCGCACCTTTAATAGAAGAAAGTGATAAAATAAATTTGGAAAATGTTAATGATCTTACTTTAAAAATGGAAAAAGCTTTTTCTAAAATATGTAAAATAGGTACTTTGCATGGAAAAATGAAAGCTAATGAAAAAGAAGAAATTATGAATAAATTTAAAAATAATGAAATAAAAATTTTAATTTCGACTACAGTAATAGAAGTAGGAGTAGATGTACCTAACGCTACTATGATTGTTATTTTTGATGCTTTTCGTTTTGGCCTTTCTGCACTTCATCAATTAAGAGGAAGGGTAGGAAGAAATGAATTAGAATCAACATGTATATTAATCAGCGATAAGGAAACAAAACGTTTAGATGTATTAACAAAAACAAACGATGGATTTAAAGTAAGTGAAGAGGACTTTTTATTAAGAGGAAGTGGAGATTTATTTGGAGTTAATCAGAGTGGAGATATGCATTTTAAACTAGTAAATTTAAAAGAAGATTATAAATTACTTTCAGATATTCAAAAAGATATATCACATTTAAAATTTAACTATGAGAATGAATATGAATCTTTAATGTCAAAAATAAACCAATTCCAAAATTTGGATTGATATTTATTGACAATTAAATACAAATATTTTATACTTATTTGTAGCGTAGATGGTATTTACTATTTGCGCAGGATGTGATTTATATTATCACACTCCTTTCAAAAACCCCCTGAGAAGGCGACCTGTCTTGCTAAAATTTTTTTGGCGCGAAAGGTCGTTTTTTTTTCTTACAAATTTGTAAGTTTATATTATTTTATATAGTGTTATAATATATGTAAGTGGTGAAATTATGAAAAAAATATTAATTGTTGAAGATGATATTAGTTTAAGAAATGAATTAAAAATCCTTTTAGATAATAGTGGATATAATTCTTTTATATTAGAAACATTTGAAAATGCCGAAAGTGAAATAATTAATAGTAATTCAGACTTGATTTTATTAGATATTAATTTGCCAAAAATGAATGGTGAGATTCTTTTGAAAAATATTCGAAAAGAGATTAATACACCAGTAATTATGGTTACTAGTAAAAATACAGAAGCTGATGAAGTACTAAGTTTAAGTTATGGAGCAGATGATTTTATAACTAAACCATATAATCCAGCACTATTATTACTTCATATTGAGGCTATTTTTAGAAGACTTAGTCATGTTCCTAATATATTAACTTATGAAAATTTGAGCATTATTCCTGAAAAAGGAATTATTAAAAATAATAGTACTGAAGTTTATTTGTCTAAAAATGAAATGATGATTTTCAAAATTCTTATTTTAAAAAGAGGTACTATTGTGTCACGAGAGGAAATTATGAGTGAACTATGGAATAGTGAAGAGTTTGTAGATGATAATACTTTAACCGTAAATATAAGCAGACTACGAAATAAATTAAAAGATGCTGGTTATGAAAATATTATTGAAACTAGAAAGGGCCAAGGCTATATTTTATTATGAAATTAAAAGATTATATTAAAGATAAATTAAAAGATATATTTGTATCATGTACAATGATCTTGCTACTTATTTTGATGTTAATGGTTTTTAAAGTTAAAATTTCATTTATAATTGCAATAATTATAGTAATTGTTTTAAGCTTACTTTTTATATTTTTTAATAATTTTATTAAAAGGAAAATCTATTACGATAATTTTATAAACACCTTAAATAATATAGATAAAAAATATCTAATTTCAGAAATGATTACAAGACCAAATTTTTTAGAAGGTAAAATTCTTTATGATTCTATATATGCAATAGATAAGTCAATGAATGATAAGATAAATAATTATAAATATAGTATAGAAAATCTTAAAGACTATATTGAAATGTGGATTCATGAAGTTAAAATACCACTTTCTAATTTACTTTTAATTTCTCACAACAATAAAAAAGATCCTAAAATAACTAAAGAAATTAGTAGAATAGAAAACTATATTGATCAAGTACTTTATTATTTTAGAAGTGAAAATGCAGAAAATGATTATCTAATAAAAAAATATGATTTAAAAAAAATAATTAATAAGGCAATTATCAAAAATAAAGAATTATTTATTTATAATAAAATCACTTTAAAATTAGAATATCTTAATTATTCTGTTTTAACTGATTCAAAATGGCTTGAATTCATTATCAATCAAATAATTAATAATAGTTTAAAATATACAAAAGAAAATGGTACTATAAAAATTAATGCATATGAAAAAGATTCAAATATTATTTTAGAAATTATTGATGACGGAATTGGTATAAGTAAAGGCGATTTATTTAAAGTGTTTGAAAAAACTTTTACTGGTAATAATGGAAGAAATAATGGTTCATCAACTGGTATGGGACTATATATATGTCAAAACTTATGTGATAAACTAGGACATCAAATAAAGGTTGAATCAGAAGAAGGCAAATATACAAAAGTTAGTATTATATTTAACGAAAATGATTTTTATAATGTTTTAAATTAACCTTACATTATTGTAAGGTTTTGTTAGATAAATCGATGGAATAAATAACATATATTTAGTATTCTTTAAATGAAGGGAGAGACATATGGAAAATATTTTAAAAATCGATAAATTAGAAAAGTATTATGGTAATAAATCTAATTTAACAAAAGCTATAAATAATATTTCTTTTAATGTTACTAAAGGAGAGTTTGTAGCAATCATGGGAGCATCTGGAAGCGGAAAAACAACATTGCTTAATTGTATATCAACAATTGATAAAGTTACAGCTGGACATATTTTGGTTGAAAATGAAGATATTACAATGCTTAAAGGAAATAAATTAAATGCTTTTAGAAGAGAAAAACTAGGTTTTGTATTCCAAGACTTTAATCTATTGGATACATTAACTGCTTTTGAAAATATTGCACTTGCACTTTCTATTCAAAAGGTAAATCCTAAGGAAATAGAAAAAAGGGTAAGTGAGATTTCTAAAAAATTAAACATAAGTAATATATTAAATAAATACCCATATCAAATATCAGGAGGTCAAAAACAAAGAGTAGCATGTGCTAGAGCAATAGTTACAAATCCTAAACTTGTTTTAGCTGATGAACCAACAGGGGCTTTGGATTCAAAAAGTGCAAAAATGCTTCTTGAAAGTTTTGAATATTTAAATGATGATTTAAAAGCGACAATTTTAATGGTTACACACGATGCTTTTACAGCTAGTTATGCTAGTAGAGTAATATTTATTAAAGACGGAAAAGTTTTTAATGAAATTTATCGTGGGGATGATAATAGAAAGGCGTTTTTTGATAAAATTATTGATGTAGTTACGCTTCTAGGAGGAGACTTAGAAGATGTTATATAAATTATCATTAAAAAATATAACAAAAAGCTTTAAAGATTATGCAATATACTTTTTTACATTAATATTAGGCGTTGCCATATTTTATGTATTCAATGCTATTGATAGTCAAACAGCACTAATTAATGTATCAAAATCAACACATGAACTTATAACGCTTATGACTAATATGTTATCTGGTGTTAGTGTATTTGTTTCATTTGTATTAGGTTTTTTAGTTATATATGCCAGTAGATTTTTGATGAAAAGAAGAAATAAAGAATTTGGCGTATATATGACTTTAGGTATGGGAAAATGGCAAATATCTAGAATTCTATTTTTAGAAACTTTAATTATTGGAATTATCTCGTTAATCGTTGGACTTTTAATTGGAATAGTGTTATCACAAGGTATGAGTATATTAGTGGCTAATATGTTTGAAGCTGATATGACAAGATTTGAATTTACTTTTTCAAAAACATCAATGATAAAAACAATTATATATTTTGGAATAATGTATTTATTGGTAATGATTTTTAATACTTTTAGCGTAGGTAAATGTAAACTTATAGATTTACTTGAGTCTAGTAAAAAATCAGAAAAAATTAAAATGAAAAATCCTTATTTATGTATTTTTGTATTTCTAATAGCTTGTGCATTTTTAGGCTATGCTTATTATACAGTAGCATTTAAACCAGATAAAATGTTACAAGATGAATTTATGACTATGATTATAATTGGCTGTGTATCTACATTTTTTATCATTTGGTCTTTATCAGGCTTAATATTAAAAATAGTAATGTCGATGAAGAGTATATATTATAAAGGGTTAAATAGTTTTACTTTAAGACAAATAAGCAGTAAGATTAATACAACTGTATTTTCTATGACAATTATTTGTTTAATGCTATTTTTGACAATTGTTATTTTATCTAGTTCACTTTCTATAAAAAATTCTATGACAGCTAATTTAAAAGAGCTTTCACCAGTAGATATTACTGTCTATAAATCATTGAATATTAAAGGAAATGATAGAATGGGAAAACCTTATACTAAGGAACAAATAGACGATTCTCATATAGGCGTTAAAGAAAGCTTAAATAAAATGAATTTTAATACAGATCAACTTTTAAAAAATGTAGTAGACGTAAATGTTTATGATGCAGATACCCTTAAACTAAAAGATACTTTTTCTAATATTATCGAAAAGGTAAAAATAGAATTTCCAAATTTAGATTGGGAAAGCAAGGAAGAAATAATTAAATTAAGTGATTATAATAAACTTGCTAAACTTTATAATTTAGATACTTATAGTTTAAATGATGATGAGTATATGATTATAGCTGATTTTGAAGGCATGAAAGATTTAAGAGATAAAGTTCTTAAAAATAATCAAAATATTACAATCTTAGGAAAAACTTATAAACCTAAATTTGAAGAGTGCAAACCAGGATATCTTTATCCTTCATCAAACCATATTAATACAGGCGTATTTATAGTTCCAGATGGAGCAGTTACTGATGAAATGAAAACATTAAACATTTTAAGTGGAAATTATAAAGATGAAAATAAAGAAAATGTTGAAAAAATAGTTATTGGTTTAGAAGATAATTCTTATATAAAGAATACGTTACTTAATTTTTCAACAAAAATATCTATATATGAAGCAAGTGTTGGGCTTGGAGCAATAGTTACATTTATTGGTTTATACCTAGGAATTATATTTTTAATGTCTAGTGCAGCAATACTTGCACTTAAAGAACTTTCAGAAAGTTCTGATAATAAAGAAAGATATGATATGCTTCGTAAAATTGGAACTGATGAAAAGATGATTAATAGGGCATTGTTTAGACAAATTGCAATATTCTTTATGTTTCCGTTATTATTAGCAATAATACATTCTATATTTGGAATTATATTTTGTAACTATATTTTGCAAACTTTTGGAAATCAAAGTTTATTAATTTCTATTATTATGACTACAGTTTTCTTGATTGTTATTTATGGAGGCTACTATTTAATTACTTATTTTTGTAGTAAAAATATTATAAAGGAAAATAGATGATAGAGTTTTTAAATAACCCATGGATACTAGCGTCATTAATATATGGAATGTTAATTGGAACATTTGGAATTATATTCTTCATCAAAAATAAGAAAGAAAAGACTAAAAAATAGTCTTTTTTTGTTAGACTTTATAAGTGTAAAGCATATTTTTTATATTTGAACTTTATTTTTTAATATGTTATAATGAAACATAGAATGGAGGGCTATGTTTAATGGAACAAGAAATCAAACAAACAATTATGATTCCTACTAGCGACGGGAAAGAGAGAGAAGCTACTTGTATAGGTTTAATCAAAGTAGATGAATTAAATAAATTCTTTTTAATTTATACATATGGAGAACATGATGATAATGGTATGGAAGTAATTCACGTTTCTGAATTTATCGATAATGGCGATAATTCTATTGATTTAAAAGAAGTAGAAGCAAGTGATTGGGAAATTATTAAAAATTATCTTCGTGAAGCAATAAAAAGTGAGGAGGCATAGACTATGGGTATTACATTAGTTACAAATTTATCAAATGTTTTAGCAGGCAAAACTGTTAGAACAGGCACTAGTAAAATGATTAGAATTGCTGCAAATATGGTAAATTTATTTGAGTCACATGTAGCAAATAAAGTACTAAATATGCATGCTGACTCTGAAGAAGATATGCAAGAAATAGAAAACTTAAGACAAGAAATGGAAGCTACAACAGATGAAAAAACAAAAGAAAAACTTCAAAAGAGAATAGATAAAAAAGAAGGTAAATTAGAAACTTTAGTAGAAAAAACAGCTTCATATAATGACTTATTAATAAATCCATTAGATTTAAGTATGACTTCTGAAGAAATTATGAGTGCTAATAATATGGGCGATGTACCAACTGAGCCAATCACAGAACCAATCGCAGAGTCAATTGTAGAACCATTAGCACAAGAAACAGTAGAGGTTCCTGAAGTTGGAAGTGATTTAGAAACAGTTTCAGAGTCTATGGGTGAAACTATTTCAGAATCTACATCTGAAGCTGTACAACCTGATGAAATTATTTCAGAATCTATACCTGAAGTTGCACAAATTGATGAAACTATGGCAGCTCCATTAACTGATAATGATGGAATTATATATGATGGTGTTCCACAAGAAAGTACTGAACCAATTGAAACAGGGGCTATTGATTTAAATACATGGGAAAGTCCAGAAGCAGTTTCAGAAACCGAAAAAGTAATAGAAGAAGATAATCCTGTTGAAGCAATATTAGAACAAAATACATCTTCAAATGATCTTTTAACAGATGGTTTAGAAAATCAAGTAGGAACTATTGAAGAAAATTCTTCTGATTTAGAAATTCCTGAACCGATAGATTTTAATACAATTGGCGAAGATGTAACAATGCCAGTTGAGGAGACTAAAGAACAAACTGAACCTTTAAATGATTGGTCAACATTAGAAAACGTATTTCCAACTGCTGAGATGCATTCAACTGAAACAGTTCAACCAGAACCTGCACTAGTACCAGAAAGTAGTATTGTAGATGAAATGTTTAATCCTTATTATCAAAATAGTAATTCTGAAATTTCTACGAAAGACGAAACTGAGGGATTATTAGATAATGCTCCTGAGTCAAGCGTAATTGAACAGGAACCAGTAGAAACATCTGTAGTAAATGAAGAAGTTCCTTTAGCTGAAAATATGCCAGAATTATCTTCAGATGAAAAAGTGGAGGCCCAAGAGGTAGATACTAGTAAGCAATACGAAGATGAATTATCTAGAAGATTAACGTTTGTATATGGTGATAACTATGAAAATGAAATAGGTAAAGAAGAAAATGCAGATAGAGTACAAAAAATCGAAAATGCTGTATCAAATGATATTGAATTAGAAAGACAAGTAAAGGCAAAAGTAGAAGATTATAAAGAACAATTATTGACAAAAGGTTTTGAAGAAGATAGTGCAGAAATGCTTTATTTATTAGGAAGTAAACGCGAAATAGCGGAACATGAATTAATGTATCCAAACGAAAAAGCTGAATTAATAGAATTAAATCAAAATTTAGCAAGTGAAGAAAATTCACGTAAAGAAGCAATTGACCAAAATAGAGAAAAAATATCTCATGCTAAACATTCAAAAGAAAACATGGAATTAGCATTACAAGAAGACGATATGTTAGATAATGAATTAAATGCAGATGCAGAATTAACTATTGTTGGTGAAGAAACTCCAAGTTTGGGTATTGATGAAGATTCTGATAAAGATAAAGTTATAGAAGAATTAAAAGAACAATTAGCAGAAAGCACTAAAAGAGAAAAAGAAACACAAGAACAAATTAAAGAATTATCAAATGAAATGAAGGACCTTAAAAGGTTAATTCAAAATATGGTTCAAGTGTCAGAACCAGTTTATGAAAATGAACAAACTGTTTCAAAAACAAGATAAAATAAATTGAGAGATGGTAATTAACCATCTTTTTTTCTTTGTAATTATATGTTTTTCATTGTCACAAGGAACTTAATATAGTATAATTAAATATAAGGAGGTATGTTATGGATCAATGGATTGTTTGGCTTGCAATAATTATAATTTTAACAGCAATCGAACTTTTAAGCGTTAATTTAACCACTATTTGGTTTGTAGCAAGTGGTATTGTTGCTTTGGGAATATCATTTTTAACTGATAATTATTTAATACAATTTGGAGTGTTTGTGTTGCTAGGTGTTATTTTAGTAATTACAACAAAACCAATTTTAGTAAAAAAATTAAAAAGTAAAAAAGAAGCAACTAATTTAGATAGAGTTATCGGCATGGAAGGTATTGTTACAGAAAAAATTACCAAAAGAGAAAATGGCGAAGTTAAGGTAGATGGTAAAAAATGGACAGCTTGCGCTGATAAAGCAATAAAAGTAGGAGAAACTGTGAAAGTTTTAGAAATTAATGGCGTAAAATTAAAAGTAGAGAAAGTTGAAGGTGAGTAGATGAGCGTATTAATAGTAATTCTAATTTTAGTGATAGTTCTTGTTATTCCAAATATCAAGATTGTACCACAAGCATCATCATATGTAGTTGAAAGATTAGGATCATTTTTCCAAGTTTGGAGTAATGGTTTACATTTTAAACTTCCATTTGTTGATAGAGTAGCAAATATTGTTACTTTAAAAGAAATAGTAAAAGATTTCGCACCACAACCAGTTATTACAAAAGATAATGTTACAATGCAAATTGATACAGTTGTTTATTTTCAAATAACTGATCCTAAATTATATACTTATGGAGTAGAAAGTCCAATTAATGCGATTGAAAATTTAACAGCAACAACACTTAGAAATATAATTGGTGATTTGGAATTAGATCAAACACTTACATCAAGAGATTTAATCAATTCTAAAATGCGTGCGATTTTAGATGAAGCAACTGATCCTTGGGGGATTAAAGTTAATAGAGTAGAGGTTAAAAATATACTTCCACCAAGAGATATTCAAGATGCAATGGAAAAACAAATGCGCGCTGAAAGAGAAAGAAGAGAAAAAATTCTTCAAGCCGAAGGTGAAAAGAAATCTAGCATTTTAATTGCAGAGGGAGAAAAACAAAGTGCAATTTTAAGAGCTGAAGCAGATCGTGAATCACAAATTATAGTTGCGCAAGGTGAAGCAGAAGCAATTATTAAAACAAAAGAAGCAGAAGCAAAGGGAATTGAACTTCTTAAAAATGCTAAAGCTGATAAATCAGTCTTAACACTTAAAGGATTTGAAGCGTTAAGTGAAGTTGCAAATGGAAATGCAACAAAAATAATTGTTCCATCTGAACTTCAAAATATTGCAACAATCGGAACAACAATTAGTGAAATGTTTAAAGATGAAAAAGGAAAATAACCCTTTTTCTTTTTATTTTGTTGACACTCAATACACTAGCATGTATAATAAAATTAATTATTTAAACAGGGTGGTATTATGAATGGAAACGAGAATATTAATATAAAATTACAACAAATTGCAACAAGATTAAAAGAAATATTAGGAGATAAAGATATAGCAGTTACTGTTGATAATATCAATAGAAAAATTTCATTTTTAGATTTTTCATTTGATATTCCAAATCCAAATGAAAAAGAAAAATATATTTCTATTTGGGAAGAAATTTTCGAAACTTTTGATAGTGAAAAAGCTAAAATAGAACGTTTAAGACAAATGGAAATCTTAAAAAAACAAATGAAAGATGAAGCTGAAAAAGGTGTAGAAGAGGAAACTGAAAAAGAAGATTTGACTTATACGCAAAATTTGTCATATATACAAAGTATAATTGAAAAAAACTCAGGTTTTGAAAAAACTGAAAAAGCTCCAGAAGTAGAAGTTCAAGAACCAGAAAAAACTCCTGGTTTTAAATATGGTGTTAAAATTTCTGAAGATGATATTATGAGCAGTACAGACTGGTTTGATTTAGAAGAGGGAAATATTGAATTTGTAATTTTAACGATTTTAAATAATGGGAAATTAGATCGTAAATTTAAAGCATATTTGAAAAAATGCCGTGAACATAATTTAAGTTGTGGTGCGTTTTTTGTAGGTTCTTCAGTTAATTTGATGGAAGCAAAAAGAGAATTAGAAGAAATTCTTTCAATTTTAGAAGCATATAATATAAATGGCCCAATTGTTTATGAAATAAATAATAGTGCTGTAAGTGAATTTGAAGGTTCAATAGAAAATATGACAAATACGACAAGAAATACTTTAACTGCTATTGTTGAAGCGTGTAAATATATAATTGAAGGAATTCAAAGTAAGGGATATAGTGCTATTTTAAATATTGATTTAAATACTATTTCAACATTAGTTTCCGCACAAGTATTATCAACAGAGGATCTTCCTTTAATTTACAATGTTTTACCAAGTCAAGTATCTCAAATAGATGACAGTTGTCAAATTATTGAGTTTAACCCTAAAAATGACTATGAAAAAATGAAAATTTCATCTGAAAATTTTAGGGAAAAAGTGCTTAATTAAAAATACTATATAAATATAGTGTTTTTTTATCAATGAACTTGACATTTTTCTTTATTTCATTATAATAATTTGAAACAAGTGAGGGGAATAATTATGAAAAAATCAGTAACATTAATAATTACTTTTTTTACTATGATTTTTATTATGATTAGTGGAGTACATGCTGAAAGTAAAATAAATACTTCAATTGATGCTAATCATAAACAATTAAAAGCAGGAGAAGAGGTAGAAATTACCTTAAAATTTAATGATTATAATAATATTAAGAAAGGCATTAATGCTTTTAAAGCAACACTGGAATATGACGAAGAAGTGTTTGAAAAGGTATATCAAAATGCTTTTATACCGTTAAATAGATGGGAAGAAATATTATATAATCCAGACAATAAACAATTTGTTTCTATTAATCGAAATGGAAGCACTAAAGCAGAAAATGTTGCTAAAATTAAGCTTAAAGTAAAAGAAGATATAACAAAAACGAAATCCAATATTAGAGTTAAAAATGTTGTAGTATCTGAGGGTAAGAAAGACATTTATGTAAATGATTCAAAAATTTCCTTAGATTTGATTTTAGAACAAAAAACAATGCCAAGTGATAAAAATAACAGTTTTAGTAACTCTAGTAATTCTATAGATACTAAAACTTCTAAAGCTGTTTCTAGTGATTCAAAGGTTAAAACTAGTAATAATACAGCAAGTTTAGGCAAAGAAGATAATAATAAAAAAACTATAAAAGGTGCTGAAGATGAAAGTTATGAAGAAGATGATTCTGAAAGTACAAAAGAAACAATAGAGAAAGAACATAAAAAAATTCAAAAAACAAAACAAAATTATTTTTGGTTATTTATTATAGTAATAATCGAAGTAATACTTATAGTTTTATATTTGAGAAAAAGAAAAAAAGATAATGAAGGCATTAGTATATCAGATAATAAGAAAAAATTTATGTCATTTTTCATTGCTGGTATAATCTCTCTTCAATTTGTTGGAACCGTTTGTGCAGCTGCTTATGATTTCTCTAAAAAAGGTGAATTAAATGGCGATGATGACACTAATTATTCTGATGTTAATTTATTAGAATTACATTTAATTGATTTAAAACAAATTGATGATAAATACTTAGAAAATGCAGATATAAATAGCGATGGTAAAATAACTGTTTCTGATTTATCTTTATTAATACAAAAACTGGAAAATACTTTAGATTATGAAGTACAATTATCAGACTTAGAATTAGACAATTATTATTTAAATAAAAATGAAGAAATTACTTTAAAATTTGATGGAATTGTTAGTTTTGGAGCTACAATTGAAAAAGTTAAAGTAAATAATAATGAATACGAAGCAACTTTAAAAAATGATTCTTCAAATGAATATAGTATTAAAGTTAATTCTGGAAATGATGCAGGAGTAAAAGAATACAAATTTACTGAAGTAACATTAAGTAACGGTAAACATGTTGATGTTGACTATACAATAAAAGTAGACGTTTTAAAAGATGCACCTAGCATTAAAAAATATAAAGTAACTGAAAATACTACAGATCCAGATAAATTAAAAGCTGATTTATCATTTGAATTTGTAGATGAAGATGATAGTATAGTTTCTGGTAATCTTGTTGTAAAAGATGAAAATGCAAAAGAAGTAAAAACCGTTAAAATTAAAAAAGGTTTAAATGAAGTTGAGATTCCAGTTAAAGAAGGCGTTACTTATAAAGTATATATCGATATTAAATATGATTTAGATTCTAATGAATTAGAACAAGAAAAAGATAATAGCGGTACTATTTCTTTAACAAAAGATATACGACTAATAACAAATTATGATATTAAAATTAGCAATATAAATTCATATAAAGACGGAATTAAAACAACTACTTTTGAGAAAAAAGAACCTATTCAAATCCGTTTTGAAAGCACAAATTTATCAAGTTATGAACCAGAAGAAATTATTGTTAATGGAAGAAACTTTTCTGTATCAAAAGAAAATAATATCTATATTGCAAATATTGATGGCTTTTCTATATTAGGTAATAATACAATTACTATTGAAAATATCATATTAGGAAATGGCAAAAAATTAGATATAAAAGATAATAATAAAGTTTCAATTAAAGTTATTAAAAGAAATCCAGCTGTTGGTGAATTTAAAACAGAGGAAAATGTAAAAGATTCAAAATTAAATGTTGAATTTAAAATAGCAGATGAAGATGAAACAATTAAAGCAGTTAAAGTTATGCTTTTTGATGACAAAGGTAATGAAATTTCTTCTAAGGAATTAACTGAAGATGAAATGAAAAATGATTCACTTATTTCAAAAAATTTAGATACTAAAATTGCTACAAAATATAAAGTTAAAATTGTTGCTACATATAATCAAGATGCTGAAGATATAACTAAAACGTTATATGAAAAAGAAATAACTGCTAAGCCAAATGCAGCAATTGATAGTGTAAGTGCTAATAAAACTTACGTAGAAAAACAAGGTGTTGTAATATTAACATATAACGTAAACAGTAATAAAACAAATGATGTAAGTAAAATTAGAGTTAATAATGTTGATCTTATTGCTGAAAAGATTAGCGATGGAAAATATAAGGTTTCTTATGTAGTTGGAGAAACAAGTGGTTTTACTAATTTAACTGCCACACAATTAACATTTAATGATAATACAATAGCAGCAGTTAGTAAAACTATTAAAGTTGATGTGTTAAAAGATCGTCCAACTGCAAGTGATTTCACATTAAGTGATGATATTGATAATACATCAATTAATATAAGCTTTAAAATTAACGATTTAGATAATGCGTTTGTAAGTGGAAAAGCCATTTTAACTAATACTGAAGATGGAACAATCGCTTCTAAAGATATTAAAAAAGGTTTAAATGAACTTACTTTTAAAGTTAAAAATACTGTAAAATATACATTAGATATTAAAGTATCATATGATAGAGACAGTAATACATCAGGAGATACAAATGATAATTTTGTAGAAAATGAAATTTTATTAACTAAAAAAGTACAACAACTATCTGATTATGAAGTTAAAATAACTGATTTGAAAACAAAAAATGGGGAAGTAGATAGCAAGTATTTCCAAAAAAATGCGCCTATTACATTAAGTTTTGGAAGTACAAATCTTTCAGATCTTATCCCAGTAAAAGCAATTATAAATGGAAAAGAATATAATCTGACTAAAAATGAAAATAATTATGTAGCAAATATTGATAGTTATGATACATCAGGTGTTAAACAAATTGTTGTTGAAGAAATTATATTTGATAATTCAAAACAAGTTAAATTAGATGGAAAAGATTCAGTTAAAATTGAAGTGTTAAAAGAAAAACCAATAGTAAAAGCTTTTGAATATAAAGAAAATTCAAATAATACAGTTACTATGTTATTTAATTTAGAAGATACTGATAAAGCATTCAAAAATGGTAAAATAATTGTTACGGATGAAAATGATAACGAAATAAAAAATACAGCTATTAAATCAGGTGAAAATGAAGTAACGTTTGATCTTGGTAGTAGTGAAGTATATAACGTTAAAATTATTAGTGATTATGATTTAGATACAAATGCTATTGATGATAATTCTAATGAATTTATTAATAAGGTTTTGGATGTTCAAACAATAAATATTGGTGCTCGTTTGATTCAAATGAAAGATATTATAGATTTTAATGTTTATAAACAAACTTCAGATGGAGTAGCAGTAGTTGAAAAACTTAATGAAAATGATTTATCTAATTTAGATAATTATATAGTTAAAGTACAAATGAAAGAAATGCCAACATTCCATACTAAAATTAAAGAATATAGAATTGATGACAATAAATTGAAATTAACTCTAGATTATAATGATGTAGTACAGTATGATGGCAATACTAGACAAAATAAATTAGAACTAGTTTATGGTACCATTAAAAATGGTGAAGTTACTAATGTTAGCTTGGAAAGTTTAGCAAGTAAAATAGCTGAGAATCCAAGTGGTACATTTACTTTAACAAGAGATTATGATGCTTCATTATTATCTGCTAGTAGTTCTAGTGCTTTATTTGGTACAACATTCTCAGGAACTTTAAATGGTAATGGTCATAAAATTTATAATCTATCTAAACCATTATTTGATACTTTAGAGGCAGGAACTGTTAAAAATCTTACTTTAGAAAATATTAGTTTATCTGGTACTAGTAGAGGAACCGTTGCTAATGTTGCGACAAATGGTACTGTTAGTAATGTTCATGTTAAAGGTTTATTATTTGCAACAACACTTGATGGTTCTGCTGGTATTATAGGGGATGTAACATCAACTAATATTGAAAGTTGTAGTGTAACTAATCTTAATTTGACTACAGCTAAAATAAGAATAGCAGGAATTGCTGGACATATGACAGGTGGTAATATTACTAACTGTTATGTAGATGGAAATATTACATCAACTTCTACTAAAGATGGTAATGGTATTGGTGGTATAGTAGGTCATGCCGAAGCAGCACCAACCGTAACAATCGAAAACTGTCTTACTAAAATCAACTTTGATAATGCTAGTGGACATAGACTTAATGGTGGTATTATAGGTCTTTCAATGAACGGAACAGCTGTACTTAATAATAATGTTAGTTTATCAACTGGTACAAAAGTATATAAAGTTCATGGTTATACAATTCATGCTTCATCAACTAATAACTATGAATTAGAAGAATCTGAATTAACAACAAATGCTAGTGGTAATACAGTAAAATCAGTTGCAAAAGCCGATGTTAATAAAGGTTTCTTTAAGAATAATGCTAAATTTGATGAAGATATTTGGAATTTAGATGGTGTATCTTATGACAATATTCCAGTGTTAAAAGGAAGCGTTTCAAAAGATGATGTTAAAATAGAGTCTCCATCAAATAAAAATTTATATATTCCAGATTATAGTAGAATTAAAAAAATACATGGATTCAGCGAATCTAAAGAAATTCTATATCATAATATAAATAAATTAATGCCTTATTATGATGCTAAATACTTAATTGAAGATGGTAATAAAATTAAGACAGATAACGAATTATCTGAAAAAATCATAAAACATGTAATACCATACAATAAAGATAATAAGATGTTAACATATTTGACTAATGATAGTCACAGCAGTATTACTAAAATTAAAGTAATATTTGATGATTATACAGTGTCTGAATATAACGTAAGTTTTAAAGAATTAAAACAAAATATTTCTATTTATGAAATAGCAGGTTTACCAATCGAATATGCTTATGATAATTTTGTAATAAATGGCAATGCTGCAATCGTGTCAACATTAAGTGAATATATTAAAAATATTGATTATGCGACAGTGTTAGAACCATTAACAACTGCAGCAGATGCTAGACATTATAAAGATCATTA
>CASPVX010000019.1 GCA_949425575.1 uncultured Bacilli bacterium | reverse complement strand
ACGAAAGTATAAGAAGTAGAAGATAAAAAACTTCTGCGATAACAAAATTTGCTCCAAAACCGAATGTCGTGGGTTCAAGTCCTGCTTCCCCTGCCATATGATTATAAAACCAGCAATGCTGGTTTTTTTGATATATATAAATTACAGAAACAAATATCCTGTCAAAAGTTGTAAAATTTTATTAACGTTGTTTTTCAAAAAAAATACTGTGGATTATTTATAAACTATTATTTTTAAAGGGGAAAGCACATATTATTAAATATTTTAATACTAAATTATCCCCAAAAAAACTGAATAAATTTGTTTTGACATGGTAATTAAAGTTAGATATTATATTTTTTAGAGAGCGGTTATTTAGAAAAAATATTTCATTAAAGATTAAGGAGAGAGAGTTGTATTATGAAAGTATTATTAAATTCTAAAAAAACTTTTGCACTAATATTTTGTATTTTACTTTTAATAGGAGTTGTTTTTTCTGATTTTGATGTATTCAAAACTAGTACAGAAAAAAACATTGAGAGAAATGGATCTATTTTTTATGATCGTGATAAACTAGAGGATGTTGTGTATTTATCTGATATTCCTTACCAAAAAGCTCAACTTGCTTGGGGAACAATTGGGCTTGATAAAACAAGCGATAATGCTGCTTTATCAATGCTTATAGATGGTGCAGTTACTAATGTAAAAAAAGGTATTTGGGCACATGCTACATCCACTGTAGAATATGATATTAGTGCATATAAAGATTATGCTTATTTTTCTACTTACTATGGTTTAAATACAACAAATGGCAATAAGGGAAATGGTGTAAAATTTTATATCTATACATCTGAAGACGGAAATAATTGGACTTTAAGAACAACTGAAAATCCAGCGGCTTTAAAAAGTGGAAATAACGCTATTTATGCTAAAATTGATATTAGAGATGCTAATTATATTAGACTTTATGCAAATGATAATGGTTCTAACGCAAGTGATCATGCTGTATGGGCAGATGCTAAATTAGTTAAAGAAGATTATAATAGTAATGTTATGACAACAGTAGAGGAATATGATGAGATTATTAAATCTAAATATCAATCAGGTGTTGTTAGTGATGAATTAAAACTTACATTACTTCAAAGAGATTTTATTAAAAATGTTGGACAATATCAATTACGTTCTTTTTTAGATAAAGACCCTAAAAATATTGAAACATTAAATTGGTTTTTAAATAATGAAGAGGCTCTACGTTTATGGACAGTAGGTGGAAGGCCAAATGGAACTTATGAAAGAGCACTTCAAGTACTTAGTGATTTATATCACACTTATAAAGAAGATTTATCAAATGAAAACGTAACAGAATTAGGAACAAAATATAAAGATCTATATTTAAAAATGATGTTATCTTTATCTTTAACACATTCAACCAATGTTGGATTATGGATTGGTGGTAATCAATTTTCTAACGCTATAACTCGTTATGACATTTATAAACAAATGCATTTAAATAATAAACTTGCTTCAAATGCGATGTTTGAAAGTTATACTATAGATGAGATGCGTGGAGTTATGATTACTAATATTGATGATGAAGAAATCATGTGGTTACGTGATCATTCAACTAAATTTAGTACAACAGCAGATCGTTTTAATCCATATAAATATATTAACTATACAACGAGTTATAGTTACTATAGACCACAATATTACAGTGCAGCAAACTATGATAAGTGGGATGCGAAATATAAGTTATCGCAATATAATATAACTTATCAATCAGGAAAACCTAAATTATGGATAGTGTTTGAGGAAGGTGCAGTTTGTGGTGGATTATCAAAAACAGCAGCTAATTTATATGGTGTTTGGGGATATCCAGGATATGTAGTTGGTCAACCAGGACATGCTGCTTATGTGTATTTATACAATGCAGGTGGAGGAAAATATGCATGGCAATTAGCTAACAGTATTGTTACTACAGGGTGGGCTAATACTACTGGTGCAGGAATAAATGGTTGGGGAACTAAGTATGCAACTAATAATGGGAATATAAAAACAGGTTCTTATTTATTACTTTCTCAAGATGCTCAAAATGAATATGATAAATATGAAAAAGCTAAATTAATTTTATTACAAGCAGACGTTTATAAAAATGATAGTAAAAAACTTGAACAAATTTATCGTGATGCATTAAAAGAAGAAAGTATTAATTTAGATGCATGGATTGGTTTAACAAATTTATATCTAACTGATGAAACAAAAACAGATGAAGAATTGTATAATTTAGCAGAAGAAATTGCCGAGGTTTATACTTATCATCCATTACCAATGTACGATTCAACAAGAAGAATTGCCCCTAAGATTAAGTCGGCAGCATATTATAGTAAATTAATGAGGCTGCAAGATGAAACTTTGAAAAAAGCAACAAAAGCAACATCTGCAAATACAATTTATCATAAAGAAGTTCCAGTAATTGCTAATGCTATTTTAGGTGTAGTGGATTCTAGAATTGCTACATTCTCATTTGATGGAGCGAATGCAGGAAAAATTGTATTATCTAAACAATTACAAAGTAGTCAAGTAAGTTGGTCATATAGTTTAGATGGTGGAAATACATGGAAAGATAGTTATGAACATTCTGTACAACTAACAAAAGAAGAGATAGAAAGTATTACTGCTAAAAATGATATTAAAATTCATATCATTGGTGTTCCAAGAACAGAAGAAAACATTTATACAATTGATATTAAGGCAGGAGTTTTCCCTTCAGGTACTGTATCTATTGATGATTTTGAAAATCGTTTTAATGGAACAAATGAAAAGATGGAATGGACATTAGATCCAAAAGGAGAATGGCAAGCATTTTCAGATTCAACTCCACTTTTTAAAGGAGATGTTGTAGTTTATGTTAGAATGATTGCAACAGGTGTTTATACTACTACTAGTCCTGTTCGTTATACATTTACAACCAATGCATCTTCTTTAACAAATAGATTTATTTCTAGAGATAAAATAAAAGTTAATTCAGTTTCAAGCGGAGGAAAAAATAATGTAGATAATATGCTAGATGGAAATATAAATTCAGCATGGTATAGTAAAGAGTCTTCATTAGGTGGAGCATTCATACCTGCATTTGTAACGCTTGAACTAGATGAAGCAAGATATGTATCGGAATTAGACTATATTCCTTATGCTAATGCTAAAACATCTATGGGAGGATATCCAACAGGAAAAGCAAGAAATTTAGTAGTAGAAACAAGTATGGATGGATCAACATGGACAGAAGCAGCATCTGCAACAGGACTGGCAGATAATGCTACTGCCAAAAAGATTACTTTTAATGAACCACAGTTAGCAAAATATGTAAGAATTAGATTTACAGCAGTTAATAATCCAGGATTAACATCATTTGTTTCAGTAGCAGTTTTAAATTTATATGAAAATCCAACAGTAAGTGAAACTCCACTTGCCGAAGTAAGTTATAATATTGCTAAAAAAACAAATAAAAATGTAGTTGCGGAATTAGTAAATGAAAATAGAAGTATTACTGTAACTAATAACGGCGGTAAAAAAACTTATACGTTCACAAAAAATGGAGAGTTTACATTTGAATTCGTTGATAAAAATGGAAAGAAAGGAAAAACAACTGCTAAAGTAGATTGGATAGATAAAACACCACCTAAAATGAATGTTGAGTTCAATAATACTGAACCAACAAACGAAAACGTTGTTGCGACTCTTTCATTTGATAAGGAAAATATAACAATTTTATCAAATATTCAATTAGCAGAAAATCCAACAGATGGAAGTAAAACGCTTACTTTCTCAGAAAATGATAGTATTGAAATAGAATTCCAAGATGAATTAGGTAATGTTGGTAAAAAAACTATTACTGTAGATTGGATTGATACAGAAGAACCAACTGCAGAATTTGAATTTAATACTACTCATTTAACGGATAAAGAAGTAATAGCAACATTAAAACCAAGTGAAGAAGTTACTATCTTAAATAATAACGGAAAAGATACCTATACATTTACAAAAAATGGATCTTTCACATTTAAATTTATGGATAAAGCAGGAAATGCAGGAGAAGCAACTGTACATGTAAATTGGATTGCTCCATTACCAAAATATAGTATTAAATATTCTACAAAAGAATTAACTAGAGGAGAAGTTAAAGTTGTATTAGAAATTGAATCGGGTTATCAAATATTTAATAATAATGCGAGTAATGAGTATACATTTACAGAAAGTGGAACATTTAATTTCCAATATAAAGATCTAAATGGTAATATAGGAATTATTCCTGTAACTGTAGATTGGATTGATACAGAAGAGCCAACTGCAGAGTTTAAATACAGTACTACAAAATGGACAAATAAAAATGTAGTAGCAACATTAAAACCAAGTGAAGAAGTTACTATCTTAAATAATAATGGAAAAAATACTTATACTTTTACAAAAAATGGAGAATTTACATTTGAATTTGTTGATAGAGTAGGTAATAAAGGAACTGCAACTGCTAAAGTAAATTGGATTGATAGAAAAGCACCAACCGCAACTATCACTTATAGTACTAAAACGTCAACAACAAAACCAGTTGTGGCAACTTTAGTCCCTAGTGAAAAAGTGACAGTTTTAAATGGAAAAACAACTTATACATTCCGTGAAAATGCAGAATATACATTTGAATTTGTTGATAGAGCTGGTAATAAAGGTTATGCAACTGCTAAAGTAGACTGGATAAAAAAAGAAACTGCTAGTAGTTCAAGTAATAAAAACAATAATCAATCTAATAAAAATACCAATCAATCAAGTAAAAACAATAATGTTATAACAAAGCAAAATAGTAAAAATGAAACATCTGATGCATATAAAGCATATAAAGATATGGGAACACAAAATATTAGTGTTAAGGTACCAAATTCTATTATTTCAAAATATGGTAATGTTTCTTTAGAGCATAAAAAGCTTACATTAAGCGATGCTCAACAATATCGCTATGGTAAAGATAGTGAAATTTATGAATTATCTTTAAAATCAAAAAATAATCATGAAATCGATTTATCAGATACAACATTAATACAAACCGTAAAATTAGATTCTAACAAACAATTTGATGGTGTATATGTTGTTAGAGATGATAATAGTGTTGTAAAATTAGTTTATGAAATCAATGAAAATGGAGAAGTTGTTTTTGAGAGTGATGGATTAGGAAAATATATTATTTCTTACAAAGATGAAGAAACATTTGAAAATGATACTGCTCCAGATGTTCAAGAAGAAACTAAAACAGAGGAAAAAGAAACTCAAGTAGAAGAAAAGGTTAATTATATTCCTTATGCAATCGGTATTAGTGCTGTCTTGTTAATAGGCGGAAGTGTTTGTTTTGCTATTAGAAAAAAGAATCAATTTAATTAATAAAAAAAGTTTGTAAATATTTACAAACTTTTTTAATATCTTTTTACATAAGAAGCAACTTTTTTAAATGTTTCAACACCATTTTCTTCAGTTACTTCATATTTTTCTAGTATATCTTCTAATGTGTTATCACCATTAAATATGGAATTAAGATCACTATCCATCTCTTTTCTTACTGTTTGTTTAGTTAAATATATGCTGAATAACTGAAACGCTAGTAATGTTGAAATTATATATTTATTGTAATCAATTACAGTTAGTGAATTGATATTTTGATTTTCATATAATTCTTTTGTTAAAGCCATTCTTTTCATATCAAACATTCTTTGTAACAATCTGACATCTCTAAGACTAGTATTATTTAAATCTATAGCAGTTACAAGTTCTAAAAAAATGGATAAAACTTCATCGTATAATTGATTATTAGTATAACCTTTATTTCTGTAATTTAAAGCATGACACATTTCATGAACGTAAGAACAAATTCTTAGATTTGTAGGTGAACCTGAAAGTGTGATCATAGATGAAATAATTGGTAAATTTCTAAAATATTCAATATCACTAATAGTATCAGCAAATGGAACATGAGTATATGTATTACCTTGTTCATTTAAGCTTTCTAGGTCAAAAGATACTGGGATTTCAGTTACACTACGATATTGAATACTTTCATCAATAATTCTATTGTATTCACTTGCACTTGTAAGTTGACCAGTAGGGAACTTTAACAGTTCCCTATTAATACCTGGTATTAATAGTTTTTTTTCATCTGTATGTTTTTGAATTATTTCTTTTCCCAGTTTTAAAATTTGAGCAGCATCATAATCAGGAGAATCTAATGGAATACAAAGGTTTTCTGATAAATCATTTAATGTATTTAGTAGTTCCTGATATTTTTTTGAATTAAAAAACGCTGATTCACATTCAGTAAATCCTCTATAGGCCATAGAAATTTCTAATGATTTTTTTTCATTCATATTTAAAGTCATAGTTTTCCCCTTTTTTTAACAATAAATATTATATTTAAAAATGTTATTTTGTCAAATTTTAAATATAATATTTATTTGTGTTGATTAATTGTTTTATTGATTCTAAAATGATATAAATAATAAATCATAAAATAGTTTGATTTTATTGAAAAAAATAATCAGTTTACACTGTTATTATTATTTTTATTGACACCAATTTCTTTTAAAATATATAATAGATATATAAAGTATCTAACATAAGAAAAGAGGTTTTTATGATTAATATTAACAAAGTTAAAAATGTAGCTGATGCTGTATATGGAAAGTATTATGGAATTTCTGATCCTAAGCAAACACCTAAAATAGAAAAGGCTACAAATGGTGATTATATTGCTACTTGGTTTGAGGATGGTCGTGAGGTTACTGTATATTTGACAAGGGAAGAATATGAAGCAGTAATTGAAGAAAGAAATACTAAGATAGATATTGCAACAGGTGTTTATCATGCAGAAGAAAAAGCTAAAAAGGAAGAAAAAGACCAAAGTACTGAACGTGGTTATGAACCAATTACAAAAATTAATGCATCTGAAAAGGAAAAGGTAGAGCATTTGAATAGACTACTTGAAGAACTAAATCGTGATTATTCTATGGCAAGAACCACCTTTAGTCCAGGTTTAGTAAATAAAATAATTAGAAATTATGAACAATTCATATTTGGTTTAACAGAGTTGGAAAACAAAGCGACTTTAAAATCAATGATTAGCAAGTTAGGTATGGCTTATGATGAAATCAAAAGAACAGTTTCTCTTAAAAATGCAGAAAGAGTAATTGAGGCATTAAGAGAAAGAGCGATGGAAAATCCATCATTATATAAAAATGCTGATTTAAGAAGAGCCAAGGCTGAAGCAAAAAAAAGATACCAAGAAAAATCATTTTTAGAAAAAATAAGACATTTGAAGGAAAGAAAAATTATGAAAGGCAATGATCCTGAAAAAATAGACCAATTATTTTTGTCAGAACAAGCATATGAGGATATTTCACATGGAAGAGCAAGATAATATTATTGAATTACAAAGTTCATTTACAGAATATATTGATACAGTAAAACTTTTACCTTTAAATGAAAAAAAGCAAGAGGTAATTGATTCAATAAAAGGATTAATTGCAAATATTGATATGATTGCTCAAACAGATAATAAAGAACTTCATTATTTAAAAAGTGAAGAAATTAATGATATTAGTAAAGAGCCTGTATCTGATGATGATTATGTGGAAGCATTACTAGTATATATAGAAGTTGCGAAAAACATGTTGGGCGAATATTTATTATATAAAGAAAACCAATAGGTATTTATTAATTAAAAAAAACTTGATTTATTTCAAGTTTTTTTATTATTGATTAAAGGTTTTACCATTAATAATATCTGTAATATTATTGTGTGCTTTTTCTACAGTGCTTTCATCTGGAATCATTATATAAGTTTGAATTCCTGGTAAAGAATAACATGATCCTTTAGAACTTTCTCCATCTACACTAATTGAGTTTATATTCCATTTATACATTCCATTTAATTGATATTTAATAAATTGTTTCATTGACTTTGTACTTAAATTGGTTTGAAATGAGTTTGATAAACTTTCAAGCAATTGATTATAGTTTTTTAATAACACCTCACTGCTTGTAACTTTTTCAAAGATAGCAGTAATTACAGCCTCCTGATGTTTACCCCTAGCTCTATCACCACCATTTAGAACATGTCTAATTCTGGAAAACATCAAAGCATTTTCTCCATCTAAATGGTTTATTCCTTTTTTAAAGGAATATCCATATTCGCCAAAATTTTGATCAGAATAAACATCAATACCACCAATAGCGTCGACTACTTTTTTTAGTGTGGTGAAATTAACTCTGAAATAATAATCAATATCTATATTTAATAAGTCTTCAACAGTTTTAACAGATGTATCAATTCCATATATACCTGCATGCGTTAGTTTATCTTTTGTATTGCCAATACCATGTAGTTTTACATAAAAGTCTCTTGGTATATGAGTAAGTAAAATTTCATTAGTTTTAGGGTTTATTGTCATTACAATATTAACGTCACTTCGTGCAACATAATTTATTGGACCACCAGTATCAATGCCACTTATTAAAATATTGAATGGCTCTTTAGTTATATTTATATTGTTGTTATTTAAGTCTTTTTTATTTTCTAAAACAATTTTCCCAATTATTTTAGTATTATTTTTAAAACTTGTGTTGTCTTCGCAAATTAAATCATAATATGATGAGTTTAAAAATATAGCATCTATTTTATTAATATCATTTGCGACATTACTTACACTATTTATGATTTCTTTTTTAAAATCGATTTTTTTATTTAATGCTTTAATAGAATCATCATTTTCCATAAATATCCCAATTTTTTTATTGTTTAGATCATCTATCTTCTTGTAATTGTTTTTCTTTTCAGTAATTAAATAATATACATCGTTTTCTGTTTTTATATCATATTTTTTATTAAAAAAATTATTAGTACTTTGTAAATATATACACGATATAATGCTAACGCTAATCAATAATATTTCAATAATTGAAATTATTATTTTTAGTGCTGTTTTTTTACACTTTATAAAACATATAGTTATTAAAATAAGTATAAGTATTATTAAACTAATGATAGTTAATAAATATTTATTAGGTAAAATTCCAAGTATATAAATTTCTATTCCTAAAATAATAAAGGAAATTATAAATATACTAAATAAAATTTTGTACATAATTTTTGACATAAAATCACCTCATTAATGAGGTGTATTTTACAATACTTTTAAATTAATGTCAAAATTACTAAATGATAAAAATAAGTTGCCATTTTTTTCAATTTGACAAAAGAAATGTTTGATGATATCATAACCAACCAAACGGAAAGGGACTTCTATATTAAGAAGGAAATTAGGGGGGAAATTATGAAAAATATAACAAAATTTTTATCTTTAACTTTAGTGATAATGCTATTAGTTGTTTTTGGATGCACTAACGTTTTAGCTGCTAATGATACTATAACAATTAAAAGCTCTAAGAGTTTATCAAAACTTATAACAAATTATGATGAAGTAATGAAAGTTTATAAAACAACAAGTAAAAAAACAGTATATAGTATGCAATATGATAAAAAATCATTAAAAAAAGACCAAAAATTAACTTTTGAAGGTTATGGAGATGCTGGATTACTTTATATTTTAGAAAATGGTTATCCAAATAAAAAGATTACTGGCGATACTGAAACAGATCAATATATTACAGAAGCAGCTATTTGGTCTTATTTAGGTCAAACAGAACAAGGAAAAGAAGTAAGCACTGCTTTAACTAAGGAAAATAATGATAAAGATACTTATGGACTTGTATCTAATTATATTAATCCATTTGTAGAAAAAGCAAAAGATGCTAGATATAACAATTATAAAGCAAAGATGCCAGAAGTAAAAACAAATGTTAAAGATACCGTTTTAAAATTATCTAAAAATAAAAAGTATTATGAATCAGATTATATTACAGTTTCTTTAAAAGGTGCTAAAAAGTATTCTGTTTCAACTGATGCTAGAGTATTAGATGAAAATGGTGAGGAAAAAAATACTTTTAAGGCTTCAGAAAAATTTAAAGTAATAGTACCAGTAAATAAAAATAATACAAATCCAAAGGTTGCTATTACAGTAAGTGCTAAAGGATATGAAAATGTGGCTAAAATTTATAAGCCAAGTGATAGTAAATATACAAAAGTTATTGGATTATTTACTAAAAAACATAATTTAAAAAATAGTATTAATTTAACTATGCCAATTGATAAAACATGTAAATATGTTGAAGGTAATTATCATGATAAAAATGGTAATATTGTTGATGAAAATACTTATAAACAAACATGTAATAATATTTGTAAGGTAATTGATAATAAATATTATGATAAAAAAGGAAAAGAAATAAAAGAAAAAGATTTTGAAAAAGAATGTAAAAATTCATGCCAAGTAGATGATAATACTCATTACGGTATTGATGGTAGAAAAGTAGATGAAAATACATTTAATAAAGAATGTGGTCATGCTGTTGTTGTGCCAAATACAGGGGCAGATGTTTCTACACTTAGTATGCTATTTGGAGCATTCCTAATGGTTTTAGGTTTAGGAATTTTATATAAAAGAAAAAAAGCTTTATATTAGGCTTAGTAAAATAAGGGGGAAATAATATGGAAGAAATTAATGTAAAAGAAATTTTAGATTTCTTTGTTTCAAAATTATATTTTATACTCATTTTTATAGTTTTATTTGCAGGTCTTGGATATTTCTATTTTGCACATATTCAAACACCTCGCTACCATAGTTCAACTACTATAATTCTAGTTAGTGAACAAGAAGATACTAATACTACAAATATTAGTATGAACCAACAATTAGTAGCTACTTATAGTGAAATCGTTAAGAATAGAAGTGTTCTTAGTAAAGTTATTAATAAGTTAGATTTAGATATGTCTGTAAAAGAGCTTGCGGAAGATATTTCGGTAACTGCTGTTGATGATACTGAAATTATCAAGATAGAAGTAAGTTCGGAAGATAATATATTAGCTCGTGATATTGCAAGTGAAGTAGCACTTACATTTATCTCAGAGGTAAATGATATATTTAACTTACAAAACGTAACAATTTTGTCAGAAGCACAAATTGAGAAAGAGCCTTACAATGTTTCATTAGTTAAGCAAGCTGCTTTATCAGGGTTTGTAGGATTGTTAGTCAGTTTAGTAATTTTATTCTTAGTTTATTATTTTGATACAACTGTTAAATCAGTAGAACAAGTTGAAAGTAAAATAAAATTAACAGTTTTAGGAACTGTGGAGAAGGTGAAAGATAAAAATGAAAGAAAATAGAAATGAATTAATTTTAAGTGATAATCCAAAATCATCATTTAGTGAATCAATCAAATCAATAAGAGCAAATCTTAAGTTTTCTGATTTAACAGGTGGTAAAAAAGTGATTTTAATGACAAGTGCTAACCCTGGTGAAGGTAAGAGTTTTATAACCGCTAATTTAGCATTTGCATTTGCAAAAGATAATAAAAAAGTATTAATTATAGATGCCGATTTAAGAAAAGGGCGTCAACATAGAATTTTTGGAATACCAAATGATAAACATACTGGTTATTCTAATATGATAGTTAATGTTAACAAGCCAGGTTTTGATATAGAACAATATATCAATAAAACTAATATCGATAATTTAGATTTTATAAATTTAGGAGCTACTCCACCATCACCAACAGAACTTTTATCTTCTGATAACAATAAATTATTGTTAGAACTTTTAAAAAGAAAATATGATTATATTTTCTTAGATTGTCCACCAGTTTTAGGACTTAGTGACACATTAATATTAAGTAGATTATCAAATTATAATATTGTTGTTGCTGCTAATAAACAAACAAAAATGGAACAATTAATGGATGTTAGAAAAGCATTCATGAAAGCTAAAACAAATATTACTGGTGTTATTCTAAATAAAGTAGATAAAAAATTCCATAAGTATTATAGTTATTACGGTGAATAATATGAAAGATATGCATTCACATATTCTATATGGAATCGATGATGGAAGTAAGAATTTGGCAGAATCACTAGACATTTTAAAGAAACTGTCAAGTGAGGGTGTGACTGATATAATGTTTACACCACATTATATAGAAAATAGTAAGTATAATTGTGATAATAAAAAGAAAAAATCATTATTTAATGAAATAAAAAAAGAAATAAAAAAAGAAAATATTAATATAAATATTTATTTAGGAAATGAAGTAATGGTAAATAATAATTTAGTTAAATTATTAGATAAAGATATTATTACATTAAATAATTCTAGGTATTTATTAATTGAACTTCCAATGACAAAAGAATTTCCGGATTTAGATTTAGTAATAAATGAATTAAAAGAAAATGGTATTACTCCAATAATAGCTCATCCTGAAAGATATAGATATGTTCAAAAAAATTATAAATGGTTAAGTGATTATTTAGAAATGGGAGTTTTATTTCAAGGGAATTATGAAAGTTTATTTGATAAATATGGTAAAGATGCTAGAAAAGCATTAAAAAAATTGTTGAAACATAAAATGATCCATTTTTTAGGATCGGATACTCATAGAAGTACATCGAAATGTAATTTAAAAGAATTAAAAAAGAAATTAAAAAGAATTGTTCGTGACGAAAAGATTATAAATAGTCTTATGAATGACAATTTTAATAAAGTTATAAAAGATGAATTAATATAATTTGTTTTCTAAAAAGGGGGAGGAGACAATGATATATATAGTATTTTTGATTTTACTATTTTTTCCAATGGTAAAAATCGCTGGAATTGGGGTTCCTACAATTATGTTTTTGTTTCCCATCTTATTATTTTATAAAAAAATAATAGTTGATAAAAAGCTAATTTTTAATACATTTATATGTACCTTAGTATTAATGGCAATTTATTACCCAGTATTAATTTTAAATAACAATTTTTCGGTTAAAGATGCATTTTTCGCTTTTTACCCTTTTGCAATAGTATATATATTTATATTATTTAAAAATTTAATAAAAATTAATAATAAAAATAAAATTGTATTTTGTTTAAAAACTTATATTATAATTCAGTTATTATTTTGTGTAATTCAATTATTAAATCCATTTGGAATAAATAATTTGTTAGAAAATTTATATTTTAATTGGCAATCAGTAAATGCAGCGAAAACAATTGATTATTTAGAAATATCATATAGGGCATTTGGAACAGTGGGCAGTCCTATTTATCTATCAATTATTGTTTATTTGTTTGCAAAACTAATTGAATATTTAACTGGTAATAAAAAATATACCTTTATAGCAATTTTAATTGTTTTACTTGCTGGGGCACGTATGCCTTTATTAGTAATACTTTGTATTGAGTTTTATTACAACGTTATTAAAAATTTTCTTGTTAATCCTAAAAAAAGTATGATGTATTTGCTTCTAATTATTATAGTTTTATTTTTAGCAATACAATATGTGCCGTTTGTTAATAAGATATTTACAGATTACTTTATTAATAATAATGACATTAGAAACGACTATAGTTTTTCTTACAGAGCTAGTATGGTTGAATTATTGTGGGAAAATAAAAAATATTTAATATTAGGCGGATATGGAATTAATAATTTTCCAAGTTATGTTGATAGTGAATATATTATTAGATTTTTACAATTTGGTATTATAAATTATTTATTAGTATTATATCCATTTCTTTATATGTTTAAATCATGTTTATCAAACAAAATAACTTTACCAATTATAATTTTTATTGTAATGTGTATGGTTACAGCAATTTTATTAACTAATCTATTAATAATACCTTTTGTAGTTTTAACATTTGTAGTTATTAAGACGTTTGAAGGTGAAAAAGCATGAAGATTGTATATATGATAACTAATATTAAAAATTGTGGTCCGTTTAGTGTTATAAGAGGGTTACTAGATAATATTAATGAAGAAAAATATATTATTTCGTTATTTGGAAATGATGATAAAAAAGTAGTAAAAGAATTAGAAGATAATGGTATTAAAGTAATAAATTTAAACCTATCTAAATCTAATATTTTTATTAAAGGATCAAAAATTTTACAAAAAACTTTAGATAAAATTGAACCTAATGTAGTTCATTCACATGGATTATTGCCAGATTATTTATTATCTAAAGTAAGTAATTATTATAAAGTAACTACCATTCATAATAACCCATATGAAGATTATATCTTTAACTTTGGATTAATGGGAAAATTTTGGATATGGTTTCATTTAAGACATTTAAAAAATTTTGATAGAGTAATATGTTGTTCTAAAACAGTTTACAATGTTATAAATAAAAAAGTAGATAATTGTATCTTTATTTGTAATGGTATTAATATTGAAAGTTATGATAAAGAAACAACACGTAAAAATGTCAGAAATAGGCTAGGTCTTAAGTCTACAGATATTGTTTATGTATATGCGGGAGTTTTGAGTAACATTAAAAAAGTTTTAACGCTTATTGATAATTTCAATGCTAATCATGAAGAAAATGAATATTTAATTATATTAGGCGATGGACCTCTTAAAAATGAATGTATAGAAAAAAAAGGAACAAATATTTTGATGTTAGGGTATCAAAATAATGTGATTGATTATTATTTGGCAAGTGATATTTATATTTCTGCTTCTTGTAGTGAGGGATTTTCAATGTCAATCTTAGAGGCTTTGAGTGCAGGTAATTTATTATTATTATCAAATATTCCATCACATAATGAAATGATAAATTTAGAATCAAGTATTTACCTTGGTGAAACATTTGATAAAAATAACTTTAAAGAAAAAAAGAAAAAAGTATGTTTAAAATTAAAAGAAAATAATGTTTTAGAAATATGTGATATAATTTCTGCCAAAAAAATGGCTGATTTATATTTGACTGAGTATAAGGTTGGTGAATAGTATGGATAAATTTTCAGTACTTATATCTATTTATGCAAAAGAATCTCCATCATATTTTATGGATTCTTTAAATAGTGTATTTAATCAAACTCTAATACCTAATGAAGTGGTTATTGTTGAAGATGGTCCATTAACTAATGAGCTTGATTCAGTAATTGATATGTTTGTTTCAAAGTATCCTAATATTATGAAAGTTGTTAAATTTCCTGTAAATAGGGGGTTAGGCCCTGCTTTAGCAGATGGAATCAAGGCTTGTTCATATGATATTATTGTTAGAATGGATTCTGATGATATTTGTCTTCCTGATAGATTTGAAAAACTAGTAGGTACATTTAGAAATAAGGATGTTTCAATTGTTAGTTCTAATGTTGTTGAATATGATGAAAAAATGGAGCATGCTTTAAAATGTAAAGTGGTTCCAGAAACAGATTTAGAAATAAAGAAATTTTTAAAACAAAGAAGTCCATTTAACCATATGGCAGTTGCATTTTTAAAAAATGATGTTTTAGAAGTTGGTAATTATGAAAATGTTCCTTATTTTGAAGATTATCATTTATGGTGTAAAATGATGAAAACTAAAAAGGGCTATAATATTCAGGATAATTTAGTTAATGTGCGTGCAGGAGACGAAATGTTTAAAAGACGTGGTGGATTAAATTATGTTAGATGTATTATAAACTTTCAAAGAAAAATTTATAAAATGGGGATCATTAGTATGGCAGAGTTTATTGTATATACAATTGGAAGAATTGTAGTAAGCATTATACCAAATTCTTTGCGAAAAATTATATATAATGTTTTCCTAAGGGTTGGTGTTAAAAATGAAGAAAATTGTTAAATTTAATACATCATATGGTACTAAAAATATGGGAGATTTCATTATAAATGATAGTGTTAATAATGAAATGTCTTACCTATTTGAAAATAATTTTGTAGTCGAATATGGTACACATACCCCAGTAACACACTTTTATCAATGTATGAATAAATCAGGGGTTATGTCATTTTGTAATAAAGCTGATTATAAATTTATTGGAGGTACAAATTTACTTTCAAATAATATGTTTAGACCTTGGCCAAATTGGAATGTAAATATTTTTAATTATGCGCCTTATAAAGGCAGTATATTAATAGGCTGCGGGTTAAATGGTAATTTTAAAAAAGTTAACTTTTATACTAAATGTTTATATAAAAGAATTTTATCTAAAGAATATATTCATTCAGTTCGTGATGATAAAACTAAAGCAATATTAGAAAATTTAGGTTTTAAAGCAATTAATACTGGATGTGCGACTTTATGGAGTTTAACTAGTGATTTTTGTAGACAAATTAAAAAAGAAAAATCAGAAAATGTTATTTTTACATTAACAGATTATTGTAAAGATTATGATAAAGATCAAGAATTAATTAATATTTTATTGAAAGAATATAAAAATGTTTATTTTTGGGTTCAGGGATCTGAAGATTATGATTATATTAAAACATTTAAAGAATTTAATAAAATTAAGATTGTAAATTCTAATTTAGCGAGTTATCAAAATATTTTAATGAATGGTAATGTAGATTATATTGGAACAAGATTACATGCAGGTATTTATGCGATGAAGCATAAAGTTAGAAGTATTATTATTGCTATTGATAATCGAACAAAAGATATGAGTGAAACTTATAATTTAGTTACGGTTGAACGCAATAATATTAATCAAATAAGTTCTATGATTAATAGGGCTTTTGAAACAAAAATTAATATTAATGAAGATAATATTAATAAATGGAAAAATCAATTTAAATAGGAGTTTAAAATGAGCAAGAAAAAAGAATTATTAGGGAATACTTTTATTATATTTATTGGTAAAATGCTTCCTCAAGTATTAGCTTTTTTCATGCTTTTTTTATACACAAATTATTTAAGTGCTAGTGAGTATGGAACTGTAGATTTAATAATAACTTATGTTTCTTTGCTAGCACCAATTATTACTTTGCAATTAGAGATGGCAATGTTTAGATTTTTAATAGATGTAAGAAATAAAAATACTGAAAAGAAAAAGTTAATAACTAATAATTATATTTGTTTAATTATTTTTTCACTTATTTTCTCTATTTTATACTTAATAGTTATGTATTTTATAGATTTTAAATATGCGGTAATTGTCTTACTTTATATTATATCAACCATATTTATGTCAAACACCCTGCAAATATCAAGAGGTCTTGGAAATAATAAAGCATTTGCTTTTGGGAGTATATTAAATGCGATTGTTTTAGTTATATGTAATATTTATTTCTTAGCGTTTCTAAACCTTGGAATCGATGGAATGATTATATCATTATTTATTTCAAATACTATTACGTTTATTTATTTATTATTTAAATTAAAATTATATAATTATATTTCATTGAAAACTAAAGATAAAAATAAAGTAAAAGAACTTATAAAATATTCACTTCCTTTAATTCCAAATGGGATATCTTGGTGGATTATTAATGTTTCTGATAGAACTATTATTAGTGTTTTACTCGGTACAGCTGCAAATGGTATTTATGCAATTAGTAATAAATTTCCAGCAATTTTATCAAGTATTGGAACTGT
>CASPVX010000018.1 GCA_949425575.1 uncultured Bacilli bacterium | reverse complement strand
CTTTTCCTTTATATGGTTCTGGTTTTCTAATTTTTCTAACATTAGCAGCGAATTCACCAACTAATATTTTATCAATACCTTTTACAGTAAGTTCTGTGTTACTTGGATTTTCAACTGTAAGTCCTTCTGGAATTGTTACATTTACTGGATGAGAATAACCTGCATTTACTACAAGTTCATTTCCTTTTACAGTGAAACGGTAACCAACACCAACTGCTTCTAATTTTTTTTCAAAACCTTCAGTTACACCAACAATCATGTTATTAATGTTAGCGTTAGCAGTTCCGTGGAATGCTTTATAAGCATCACTATTTCTAGTTACTTTAAGTTCATTTCCTTCAATAACAACAGAAATATTTGGATTGATTTCAGTAGAAAGTTCTCCCTTAGGGCCTTTTACTGTGACAATATTTTTATCTGTAGTTACTGTAACGTTTTCAGGTATTGTTATAACTCTGTTTCCTACACGACTCATATTTTAAGCCTCACTTTCTACCAAATATAAGCTAAAACTTCTCCACCTAATGATTTAGCTTTAGCATCTTTACCTGTCATAATTCCTTCAGAAGTAGACACGATAGCGATTCCTAAACCATTTAATACACGTGGTAGTTCATCAGCTTTTGCATATACACGTAATCCTGGTTTAGAAATTCTTTTAAGACCAGTAATTACACGTTCTTTTTTGTTTCCATATTTTAAGTTTAGTACAATATTGTCTTGTACATCACCTTTAACAGTTTTATAGTCACTAATGTAACCTTCTTCTTTTAAAATTCTAGCGATTTCTACTTTAATTTTTGAAGCGGGTACTTCAACCTCTTTATATCGCATTTGGTTTGCATTACGTATTCTTGTAAGCATATCTGCGATTGGATCTGTCATATTCTATATCCTCCCTTCACTCTTACCAACTAGATTTTTTAATCCCTGGTATTTGTCCTTTATAAGCTAATTCTCTAAAACAAATACGGCAAATTCCATATTTTTTTAGTACTGAATGTGGTCTTCCACAAATTGAGCAACGAGTATACTCACGTACTTTAAATTTAGGTTTACGATTAGCTTTTACAATCATGCTTTTTTTAGCCATAATTTCCTCCTAATTCGTTATTTTTTGAATGGCATACCGAAGTCTTTTAATAAATCAAAAGCTTCTTCATTAGTTTTTGCTGATGTAACAAAAACAATATCCATTCCGCGCACTTTAACAACATTATCATATTCAATTTCTGAGAAAATTAATTGTTCATTAAGTCCTAAAGTATAATTTCCTCTACCATCAAATGATTTTGGAGAAATACCTCTAAAGTCACGTACACGTGGTAATGTAATACTAATTAATTTATCTAAGAAGTTATACATATTTTCTCCACGTAAAGTTACCTTACATCCGATTGGTTGACCAGCACGGATTTTAAAACCAGCGATGGCTTTTTTAGCTTTAGTAATTACTGGTTTTTGTCCAGTAATAGTAGCTAAGTCAGCGATAGCTGCATCTAATAGTTTACTATTACTAGTAGCGTCACCAACACCCATGTTAACAACGATTTTTTCTAATTTAGGTACTTCCATTACACTTTTATAATCATATTTTTCTCTTAAATTAGATACGATTTCATTTTGATATTTTTCTTTTAGGCGGTTCATAGTGCCCTCCTTTCAGCTTTATGCTTAGTCAAGATTTTCATTTGATTTTCTTGACACTCTTATTTTTTTGCCATCTTTTGAAGTAGTGTGTCCAATTCTAGTTCCTTTTTTAGTTTTTGGATCAATAATCATAACATTAGAAGCGTGAATAGCTGCTTCTGTTTCAACTATGCTTCCAGCATTTCCACCTTGAGGTTTGATATGCTTTTTAACTTTGTTAATGCCTTCAACTACTACTTTATTGTCGGCTCTTAAAGTTTTAATTATTTTTCCTTCTTTACCTTTGTCTTTTCCAGAAATAACTACTACTTTGTCTCCTACTTTAAGTTTCATATTATTCCTCCAAACTTATAACACTTCTTTAGCAAGTGATACAATTTTCATAAAGTCTTTTTCACGTAATTCACGTGCTACTGGCCCGAATACACGAGTTCCAACTGGACTCTTATCATCTTTGATAATAACGCAAGCATTGTCATCAAATTTAATATAAGAACCATCTTCTCTTCTAAGACCAAATTTACTTCTAACGATTACAGCTTTTACTACTTTTCCTTTTCCAACTGTTCCGTTAGGTGTTGCTTTTTTAACAGTTCCAACAACTATGTCACCGATATTACCAGTTTTTACTTTACTTCCACCTAATACTCTAATTACTAATAATTGACGAGCTCCAGAGTTGTCAGCTACTTTTAAACAAGTTTCTTGTTGAATCATATATAATTCCTCCTTATTACAGAATAACTGCTTTCTCTACAATTTCCACTAAACGGAAATGTTTAGTTTTAGAAAGAGGTCTTGTTTCAGCGATTCTAACAGTATCGCCAACTCCTGCCTCATTTTTCTCGTCATGAGCAGCATATTTTTTAGAATATTTAACTCTTTTATTATATTTTTTAGCGTTTTTATAAGTTTCTACTAAAACAGTAATTGTTTTATCGCCAGCAGTACTTACTACTTTTCCAGTTAAAATTTGTTTTCTACTTTCCATTATTTAGCCTCCTTAACTGAAAGTTCTCTTTCACGTAAAACAGTTTTCATACGTGCTACAGCCTTTCTAAGTTCATTAATTCTTGAAGGTTTTTCTAAACTTCCAGTAGCTGATGCAAAACGTAAATTAAATAATTCTTCTTTGCATTCTTCAATTTTTGCGATGATTTCCTCATCAGTAAGTTCTCTTATTTCACTAGTTTTCACTTACTTCACCTCTTTTAACAAATTTACATTTAACTGGAAGTTTATGCATAGCTAGGCGAAGTGCTTCTCTTGCAACTTCTTCACTAACACCGGCAACTTCGAACATAACTTTCCCTTGTTTTACAACTGCTACCCATACTTCTGGGTTACCTTTACCTTTACCTTGACGAGTTTCTAAAGGTTTTTTAGTTAATGAAAGGTGTGGGAAAATATTAATCCATACTTTTCCTCCACGTTTCATGTAACGTGTCATAGCTACACGGGCAGCCTCGATTTGTCTTTGAGTAATCCAAGCACCTTCCATAGCCATTAATCCATATTCACCAAAATTTACTTTTGTGTTTCCTTTTGCTACTCCATCGTATTTTAAACGGTGAGGTCTACGATATTTAGTTCTTTTTGGAATTACTGCCATCGTTATTACCTCCCTTTTTCTTAGATGGAAGGATTTCACCTTTATAAATCCATACTTTTACACCGATTTTACCATAAGTAGTATCAGCTTCTTTATGAGCATAATCAATGTCAGCTCTTAAAGTATGAAGTGGAACATTTCCTTCAGTGTATCCTTCGCTTCTAGCGATTTCTACTCCGTTTAAACGTCCAGATACTAAAGTTTTAATTCCTTTAGCTCCTGATTTCATAGTATTTCTAATAGCTCTTTGTTGAGCGATTCTAAATGAAACACGATTTTCTATTTGATGAGCGATATTTTCTGCAACTAATGCTGCAACTAAATTTGGATCTTTAATTTCTTTGATTGAAATATGTAAGTCTTCACCTACATGTTTTGATAATTCTTTCTTTAATTTTTCAATTTCGTCTCCACCATGACCGATTACAACTCCTGGTTTAGCAGTATTGATAATAACTTCAGTCTTATCTGGTGTTCTTTCAATAACGACATTTGAAACTGCTGCGTCTTTTAATTTTTTCTCTAAAAATTTTCTAATCTCGTAATCATTTTTTAAATATGTAGCGAAATCTTTATTTCCTGCATACCATTTAGATTCCCAAGTTTTGTTGATTCCGATTCTAAGTCCCACTGGACTAACTTTTTGACCCATCAGTTTACCTCCTTTGCTTATTTTTTCTCACTTACAACGACTGTAATGTGACTAGATCTTTTCATGATAGGATTAACTCTACCTTTTGATCCAGCTTTCATTCTTTTTAAAGTTCTACCTTCGTTTATATATGCTTCTTTAACATAAAGATTGTTTTTATCTAAACTTAAATTATTTTCAGCATTTGCTACTGCAGAAAGTAATACTTTACGAGTAGCACGCGCTGCTTCTTTATTTAAGTTAGCTAATATATTGTCAGCTTCGATAACGCTTTTGCCACGAATTAAATCAATAACTAAACGTGATTTTTTAGGAGCGATTCTTACGCCCTTAGCAATTGCTTTAGCTTCCATTTAAATCATCCTTTCTGATTTTTACTTTTTAACTTTGTTTTCGCCGTGTCCACCACATTTACGTGTTGGAGCAAATTCACCTAATTTATGTCCGACCATTTCTTCTGTAACATAAACTGTAACGTGTTCTTTACCGTTATGGACTGCAAAAGTGTGTCCGATAAATTCAGGAAAAATTGTAGAACGACGAGACCAAGTTTTGATTACCTTTTTGTCATTGTTTTCAATAGCTTTTACAACTTTATTCATTAAGTGTTCATCACAAAAAGGTCCTTTTTTAATACTTCTTGCCATTTAAATCTTCCTTTCTTATTTTTTCTTACGACGACGTACAATTAATTTGTTTGAAGCTTTTTTCTTGTCACGTGTCTTATATCCTAATGCAGGTTTACCCCATGGAGTAACTGGACCTTTACGACCGATTGGCGCACGTCCTTCACCACCACCGTGTGGATGGTCATTAGGGTTCATAACAGAACCGCGAACAGTAGGTCTAATTCCTAAATGTCTTTTTCTTCCGGCTTTACCAAGATTAACAAGTTCATGGTCTGCATTACCAACTTCACCGATTGTTGCACGGCAAACGCTTAATACTTTTCTTACTTCGCCACTTGTTAGACGAATTAATGTATATTTTCCTTCATGTCCTAATACTTGAGCACTAGAACCAGCAGTTCTTACTAATTGACCGCCTTTACCAGGCATAAGTTCAATATTGTGAACTAAAGTTCCTTCTGGAATGTTAGCAAGTGATAAACTGTTACCAACTTTGATGTCAGTTTGTTCGCCACTTTCGATTTTATCCCCAACTTTTAAACCTTTTGGTGCTAAAATATATCTTTTTTCACCATCAGCGTAATTAATTAAAGCAATGTTTGCACTTCTATTTGGATCGTATTCGATTGAAGCTACAGTTCCAACAACACCAAATTTATCTCTTTTGAAATCGATAATTCTATATTTTCTCTTAGCTCCACCACCACGGTGTCTTACAGTGATTTTACCTTGGTTATTACGTCCACCATTTTTCTTGATTGTTACAACTAATGATTTTTCTGGAGTTGTCTTTGTAATCTCTTCATTTTTAAGAGTAGACATACCACGCATACCATTAGTAATTGATTTATATGTTCTTATTGCCATATATATCCTCCTTAATTAAGTTCGATTGAACTTCCTTCTGCTAATTTAACGATTGCTTTTTTACCTTTATTGGTTTTCCTGCATAACGTCCAACTCTTTTTTTCTTAGGTTTAACGTTAATTGTATTTACGCTTTCAACTTTAACATCGAATATTTTTTCGATTGCTTGTTTAATTTGGGTTTTATTAGCTTTAACATCAACGCTAAATGTAATAACGTTATTTTGTGCTAATGCTGCTGATTTCTCAGTAATGATTGGAGATTTGATAATGTCTCTGTAGTTACTCATCATTATGCAAGCACCTCCTCAATTTGTTTAACTGCTTCTTTAGTAATAACTAAATTGTCTGAAGCAACAATATCTAAAGTGTTGATTTCATTAGCTTGTAATAAAACAACATTTGGAATATTTCTTGTAGATAAAATTACATTTTCAGTAAGTTCTTCTACAACAATTAAAATATTTTTATTAGCTTTAATAGCTTCTAAAACTTTTAACATATCTTTTGTTTTGTTTGTTTCAAGATTTAAGTTATCTAATACGATTAATTCTTGATCTTGAGTTTTATAAGAAAGAGCTGATCTAAGAGCAAGTCTTCTTTCTTTTCTATTCATTTTTTTGAAGTATGTTCTTGGTTGTGGTCCAAATACAGTTCCACCGCCAACCCATTGTGGTGCTCTTGTACTACCTTGTCTAGCATGACCAGTACCTTTTTGTCTCCAAGGTTTTCTTCCTCCACCACTTACTTCACTACGTGTTTTTGTTTTTGCTGTTCCTTGTCTTTGAGAATTTCTAGCTAATGTAATTGCATCATATAATACTGCATCATTAGGAGTAATTCCCCAAACGTTTTCATTTAAAGTTAAATCTCCAACTTTAGTTCCAGTTAAATCTAAAATAGGTTGTTTTTTCATATTATTACCTCCTACTTGCTTTCCTCTTCTGTATTTTCTGTAGCTTCAACTGCTGCCACTTCTTCAGTAACTTCTACTTCTGGAGTTTCAACTGTTGTTTCTTCTACAGCAACTGTTTCTTCTTCTGGAGTCCAGCAAACTAATTTTGGTCTTTCATTAACTTTATTTGGGTTTTTAACAGCTGTTTTAATAATAACTAATGATTTTTTAGGTCCAGGAATATTTCCTTTAACTAAAATCACATTGTTTTCAACATCTACTGAAACGATTTCTAAATTTTGAATTGTTACAGTAAGTGTTCCCATATGACCTGGTAATTTTTTACCTTTGAAAACACGCATTGGTCTCATTGTTCCCATTGAACCTGGTCCTCTATGATAATGTGAACCATGTCCCATAGGACCTCTGTGTTGATTATGTCTTTTGATTGTTCCTTGGAACCCTTTACCTTTACTAGTTCCAGTTACGTCTACAACTTCACCTTGTTCAAAAATATCAGCACTGATTTCTTGACCTAAAGTATAGTTGTTAATATCTACGCCTTTGATTTCTCTTAAGAAGCGCTTAGGTGTAGTGTTTGCTTTGTTAGTGTGTCCAACTTCAGCTTTTGTCGCTAACTTTTCTCTTTTAGTATCAAAACCAAGTTGAATTGCTTCGTAACCGTCGTTTTCTTTTGTTTTAATTTGAGTTACAACGTTAGGAGTAACTTCAACGGCAGTTACTGGAATTAATTTACCTGATTCATCAAATACTTGAGTCATTCCAATTTTACGACCTAAGATTCCTTTCATAACTTTCTCCTCCTATAATTTGATTTGAATATCAACACCGCTTGGAATTTCTAGATGTGTAAGTGCATCTACAGTTTCCTTACTAGGGTTATTGATATCAATAAGTCTTTTATGTGTTCTCTTTTCGAATTGTTCACGAGAATCTTTATATTTGTGAACAGCTCTTAAAATTGTGATTTTTTCAATTTCTGTTGGAAGTGGTACTGGTCCGCTTACTTCGCCGCCAGTTCTTTTAACAGTGCCTACAATTTTAGCGCAAGCTGCATCAAGATTCTTATGTTCAAAAGATTTTAATTTGATACGAACTTTTTTTGACATTATTGTATCCTCCTCTCGCCTATATCCAGTATAGACTTGCTCCGCGCAAAAACCCGAACCCGAGTTTATTTTCCCTTACAACTTAACCCGGCGTATCGGCAACCTCGCACATCAACGCATGCCACACAGACAACAGTATACACTATAAAACTATGAAAATCAAGGCCTTTTTAGACTTTTTTTGCAAAAAAAGACAATTTTTTCTGTAAAGAAAAAACTGTCCTTTAAAATAAATAGTTTAGTTTTCTTTTTTAAGAATAATTTTCTGATTATAATAATTACTTTTTAATGTGTTCTTATCAACAACTATAAAAGTTACTATACTATTTGAATTTTCCGTATATTGTACTTTCTCATCATCATAATTATAGTATTTCCTAGTATAAATTATTTTATCATCTTTATATTCATAAATTCCTTTTGTTTTTTCTGTTTCTAATCCACTACTAGCACTATATGTGGCACTCCCATCATTATTTAGAATTAACTGAACATTATATTTTTGTTCTGATGACCCAAGCGGATTTTCAAGTATATAAGATTTTTCCCATTTATATTTTCCATATAAATCTTCTAAATTAGTTTTTTTATCCAGCTGTGAATTTTTTATTTCTTTGTTACTATTCTTTATTTGCTTTTGCAAACTAGCAATTTGTTCTTTATAATTTGCAATTTCTTCAGCATTGTTATTTTTGTTATATAAAATATAACAACTTAATCCAAGTATCACTAACATTAAAATTATAATTATTATAACATTTCTTTTTTTCATGTATTTCCTCCTTACTATCACTTTTATTATCCCCCCCCCCCAACATTTTTACAAGAAAAAAAGGATTTTTACTTTACAGTTATTATTTTATTTTTTATATTATCTATTTTTATTATATAATACACATAATTAATTACAAAGATAAATACTGATTCCTTTATTACATCATTTACATTGTTTTCTTGATTATAATATACATATAAAGTATAATTAAAATGGTGATTATATGAAAATATGTGTTTTAGGATGCGGAGCATATGGTACAGCCCTTGCAACTATATTAGATGAAAATAAAAATGATGTTGTAATGTGGACTGCATTCGAAAAAGAAGAAAAAGAAATGAAAAAAAGTAGAAGATGTAAAAAACTACCTGGTGTTGTTATTCCAGATTCTATAAAAATATCTTCCGACTTAAAAGAATCTTGTGAAAATAAAGATATGATTTTAATAGCTGTTCCTGCAGGAGCAGTTAATGAAATATCAGGAAAAATTAGAGATTATGTTGGTAACGCTACTATATGTATAGCTGCTAAAGGGATCGAACAAGGAAGCTGCAAATTCTTATATGATGTTGTTAGAGAACACATCGATACAGATGATATTGCGGTTATATCTGGTCCATCATTTGCTGTAGATGTTGCTGCTAAGGTTCCAGTAGGTCTAACATTAGCAACCACAAATAACAAAGCTAAAGAAACTGTAGAACAAAGTTTTACAAACAGTCATTTTAAATTAAGATATACTGATGACATTATAGGAACTGAAATATGTGGATCTATCAAAAATGTAATTGCAATAGCCGCTGGAATTTTAGCTGGTTTAAAAATGCCTGAATCTACATCTGCTTTATTAATTACAGAATCAATTCATGATATTAAAGAATTAATAAAAGAATTAGGTGGAGATGGAAATACTGTTTTATCATTTGCTGGGTTTGGCGATTTATTACTAACAGCAACTAGTGAAAAGAGTAGAAATTACTCCTTTGGTAAATTATTAGGTGGAAGTTCTAAAGAAAAGGTAGATGAATATATTAAAAATACAACAATAGAAGGTCTTTATACTTTAGATTCTATTAGTCAACTGATTAAAGAAAAAAACATAAATGTACCAATTATTAATCTTGTATATGATATTATATATAATGATGAAAATGCTGAAGAACTACTTAATTTTCTAATTCAGAAACCATAAAAACTCGTATTATAACGAGTTTTTATTTTTTATATGTTCTTACTTTATTTTTAAATAAACCTAATAATGTACATGGAATTTTCTTAGAATCCTTAGGAAATAGAAAAGCAGAAGAAAATATTTCTAATAGTTTGCATCTTGATGCCTCTTTTAAAAACGATGCTAATTGCTTATCTTTCATCAAAAAATCTAATTCATAATTCAAAACATATAATTCTTTAATACTACTATAATCCAAAGTAATAGGACTTATTCGATATACATTTGCTTCACCAATATAGCTACTACTAATTACGCAGTCAACCATATCAATAGTACCATTTTCTTTAATGTAACATTTATCGTCCCCTATAGAAGCAATAGATGCTGTTACCCCATCAGTCAAAATCATTGTACTAGATATTAAATAAGGTTTATATTTTGAAAATTTACTTAAGTTTTTAGAATTCATGTATTCACAAATACTAGCTAATAAATAAGATAAAACTTGTTTCGTACTATAATAGCTATACTCTAGAGCATCATCTGTTCCTACAACCATAAAATCTAACTCTGTTAAACCATTAAATAAATTTTCTACCATACCGCCAAAAACATCAACTGATTCTTTAGCATAATTTAAATGCCCTTTTGGTTTTATAGTAACAATTAATTTTATTTCAGGAAATTTAGGATGTTTTAAAACTAAAATTTTATGAGATGACTCTACTGCCTTTTCACTCATCACAGAACAAACTGTCTCATAGCCTAAATTAATTTTTTCTTCTTTTTTATTCATCATTTTACCTTTCTAGACATGAAAAGAAAGATATTATATAAAATACTACCTTTCTAATATAATTCCTCTGTTTTTTACATAACTAATTGACGATAAATTTTTATCACATCTTGATTCAATAGTTCTTTCTGAGTATGTAACACCATCTATAGTTACTTCGCCATGTTGTGCAATTTCTACTAATGCTCTTGAAATTTCTGCTGGTTCTACATTTTCAATAATCTCAGATTTGCATTCCTCAGACACATGATTACCAACACCTGCGCACATTAAATATGCACCTTCTATATCCTCTACAACTGTTACATATTCTCTTTTTGCTACTAATGATTTTCCAATAGTTCTAGCTGGAGTTGTTTTTGCCTTTGGGTTATACATTTCAATAAATTCATCAGAAACCCCAATAGCTTTTCCCAACTCGTATTCTGTCTCAAAATTAGTAATCTGACGAACTCTACCATCCTTTTTATAATAAACTCTTATATCGCCAACAGTTAAACTATATAGTGTATCATCAACAATTATCATAAAAGAACCTAGTGCATAACAATCTGATTTACATTGTTTATTAAAGCCTGTTATAAAACTATCAACAGCATACATCATTTGTTGCATTGTGAATTCAACATTGCAAAATGCATCTTCATCTAATCTATTAAATATTTTTTCTATTTGATTACAAAATAATTGAGCACCTGCAGCTCCATCTTTAGCATTAGTAATTCCATCTGCTAAAATTAAAAGTTTAACATTAGGAAACTGTGGATGGATCGCATAAACTGTATGATCCTTATTTCTTTCAGGTTTACCCTTTTCAGTTGAACTAGAAATAATATAATCTTCACCTTGCTCTACTACATGTTCACGATCATATATCTTTTTCATTCTATTATCTCCTTGCCTGACATATAATAGTAAATTTTTCTAAAATTGTCAAATTAAAAAATATACCACTATATGTAGTATATTTTTTTTAAATTAATTTATTACTCGTTATTTTCTTTAGAATCATTTTCTAAAACATCAATAAGTTCTTCTTTTGTAAGTTTAGTATAACCTTTAATACCCTCAGCCTTTGCAAGCTCACGAAGTTCAGAAATAGTCATATGTTTTAAATCTCTTTCCTCTATTTCTTCCTCAGGCATTTTACCATGTTCTACTAAATAATCAATTTGTTCTTTAGTAATTGTTTCATACTTAAGTAAGGTATTTGCAATTAAATCTAACAAATCTCTATTTTCTAAAATGATTTTTTTAGTAATTTCATATTGAGTATTAATTATTTTTCTAACTTCTGCATCAATTTCTGCTGCAACAGTATCAGAAAAGTGTTTAGATTTATTATAATCTCTTCCTAAGAAAACACTTGATTCTTGATGTTCAAATTGAATTGGACCTAAATCACTCATACCATATTCAGTTACCATAGCTCTTGCAATTTTCGAAGCCTTTTCAAAATCATTATGAGCACCTGTTGTAATTTCACCAAATACAACTTCTTCAGCAACTCTACCAGCAAGAAGTCCGCTTATAGTTTCTAACAAATCTTTTTTAGTAGAAAAATAAGTTTCTTCTTTTGGAAGCATTAAGTTATAACCACCTGCTTGCCCCCTTGGAATAATAGTAATTTTTTGAACATCATTAGCGCCATCTAATTTTATTCCTAAAACGGCATGCCCTGATTCATGATAAGAAACAATTTTCTTTTCTTTTTCAGAATATTTATGACTCTTCTTTGCAGGACCCATTAATACTCTATCTTGTGCTTCATCAATTTCTGACATATTAATTTCTTTTTTATCACGTCTTACTGCAAGTAAAGCAGCTTCATTTAATAAGTTTTCTAAATCTGCTCCACTAAATCCAACTGTTCTTTTAGCAAGGTTTTTAAGTTTTACATCTTTTCCAAATGTTTTTCCTTTAGCATGAACACCTAAAATTTCTTCACGTCCATTAGCATCAGGTAAATTAACTGTTACTTGTCTATCGAACCTTCCTGGTCTAAGAAGTGCAGGATCTAAAACATCAGGTCTATTTGTTGCAGCAATTATAATAATTCCTTCATTTGCACCAAAACCATCCATTTCAGTAAGTAATTGGTTTAAAGTTTGTTCACGTTCATCATGACCCCCACCTAAACCAGCACCTCTTTGACGACCAACAGCATCAATTTCATCAATAAAGATTAAACATGGTGCGCTTTGTTTAGCTTGTTTAAACATGTCACGAACACGGCTAGCACCTACACCAACAAATAATTCAACAAATTCTGAACCACTTATATAATAGAAAGGCACATTCGCTTCACCAGCAACAGCACGTGCAAGTAATGTTTTACCTGTCCCTGGAGGACCTACTAATAAAACTCCTTTAGGAATACGAGCTCCTAAGCTTTGGAATTTTTTTGGATTTTTTAAGAAATCGATAAGTTCTGAAACTTCTTCTTTTTCTTCTTCTAAACCAGCGACTTCATCAAAAGTAACTTTTTTATCATTTCCTGTAAGTCTAGCTTTACTTTTTCCAAAATCCATTGACTTATTATTACCACCAATTTGTCTTGTTATAAAGAAAAATGCTAAACCAATTAATAAAACCATAGGTAATACATTTACTAAGAATAGTAAAAATGCACTAGATTCTGGATCTGAAGATGTTTCCATTTTAAAACCAGATTTTTTTTCTGCATCTAATAGTTTTACCATTGTCTCATTTGTAAGTGGCATAGTTAAAGTAAAAAATTCTTTCTTTTTATAATCCTTTAACTGACCAGTTATACTGTAAACACCAGCTCTTGATTTAGGTACTATATTTATTTCTTTAACATTTTCACTTTCAACATTATTCATAAATTCTCGATAATCAAATTTGTGAACTTCTTTGTTTGCTAAATCAAGGGAAAACATAATAACAGCTATAAATATAAACAAAAATATATAAGGAAATAAACCTCTTTTTACAACTTTTTTATTCATAAAAAACTCCCTTCTTTTAAATATACTTTACTATTATATCACAGTTTTCGTTTTTTTCTTTATCAAATTTAGATTTCTTAAGGCCTGGAATCCAAACAATTACGCCATTTTTATCTTCAACAACTGGAATACTATCGCGTTCATGTCTTGGGATTTTTTCATCAATTAAAATATCTTTAATTTTTTTATGATGATTTAATCCCTTTAAAAGAATTCTATCTCCATCTTTTCTATTTCTAACATATAAAGGAAAATCTATTTCATTTTTAGATAGCCTTATGACATTATTTGATGTATCCTTTACACTTGTTGACACTTTTAAACTTTTTCCATTAGGTAAATCTACTTTATCAATTATTTCTTTTCTATATTCAGACTTTGTTTTTGCTTTTTCAAAAGTAATATAATCGTAAGATTTGTGAATTTTTATACCTTTTGGTAAGTCTAAAGAGCAATTAGGCTTGTTAATCTCTAAAATTTGAATAATATGCTTATTAGTGATGATTTTTATATCACTTTTATAAATATCACTTAAAATTTTTCTAATTATTTCTCTTTTAATAATTACTGGATAATTATTAAAATAATTTAAATAAAGCTTATTTTTTATGAAACATTCTTTTAGTTTATTTTCAATTTCAATTTTTATAAATTCATCAGTCTCTTTCAAAATTTTACTTAATTCATAAAATTTTTCATGAACATTTTGTTTTTCCTTTTTTAAAATCGGCAATATATTTTTCCTATAACGGTTTCTTGTATAAGATTCATCACTATTAGAAGAATCAATTGCATATGGAATATGATTTTCTATCGCATAGCTTAAAATTTCGTCTTTTGTATTATGAATAAGTGGCCTTAATAGAATATAATTATTTCTTTTTTCATATTCACTAAAAGCAGAATAACCTTTTAATGTAGAACCTCTTACAATTCTCATAAGCATAGTTTCCATTAAATCATCACCATGATGAGCAGTTAAAAGATATTTAGCACCATATTCCTTTATCAATGATTCATAAAATCTATATCTTTTTTCTCTCGCCTGATTTTCAAAATTTCCAGTTTCATAATTTTCAATTGTCATTTGTTTAAAAATAACATTGTTTTTTGCGCAAAAGTTTTCCACCATAATGGCTTCGTCAAAACTTTCTTTTCTAACATTATGATTAATATGAGCACATATAATTGTCAAATCTTTTTTTAACTCCAATATTAAAGAAAGCAAAACCATAGAATCTGGTCCGCCTGAAACACCAATTACAACAATATCATTATCTTTTAAATATTTATTTAACAAAATATGTGCTTTTTCCATTTATCCTCCTACCATTTAATTGGCATTATTCCATGTTCAACTAAAAAATTATTAGCTTTTGAAAATGGTTTACTTCCAAAAAATCCGCGATGTGCTGAAAGTGGCGATGGATGAACACTTTCAATTATATAATGATTTGGATTAGTTATTAGTTCTTTTTTACTTCTAGCATAACTTCCCCATAAAACGAAAACCACAGGTTTCTCCCTTTCATTTAAAAGACTGATTAATTTATCAGTAAATATTTCCCATCCTTTTCCTTTGTGCGCTAAAGGTGTATCTTTAACTACAGTCATAATTGAATTTAATAAAAATACACCTTGTTTAGCCCAATCTTCTAAATCATTTTCTGTTCTTATAACATTTAAATCGTTATTTAATTCTTTAAAAATATTTTCTAATGATGGTGGTCTTTTAACATCATTATACACAGAGAAAGAAAGACCATTAGCTTCTCTTTCTCCATGATATGGATCTTGACCTAATATTACAACTTTAACTTCATCATAGTCTGTAAGTTTTAATGCTTTGAAAATATCTTTATATGGTGGAAAAATGATTTTATTCCCATATTCATTTTTTACAAATGTTCCTAATTTTTTAAAATAATCTTTTTGCATTTCGCCTTTTAAAATAACATCCCATTTTTTATTAATCATTATAGCACTTCCATTTCTTGCCTATATTCTATCATATTTTTGATGATATTGTTTAATTTCTTCACTTAATTTATATAAAACATAAATATTTATAAGCGCTAAAGCTGCTACTAAAATATCAATACACTGCCATATAGTTGTTGGAGAAATAACACTTCCTAAAAAAACACTAAGACCTGTTAACAACTTTAAAACTTTTTTATTAAATGATTTAAGTAAAAAACTTAAATTAGATTCGCAGTAATAATACCCTGTTAATATTGTGGAAAAGGAAAATAATAAAATACATATTAATAGTAAAATACTACCAAATGAGCCAAAATGGTAATTAAAAGCAAATGAGGTTAACTCAATGCCATTCGGGTTTTCAAAGTGCATATCATATTCAGATGTCAGAATCATAAAAGCTGTAGCTGTACATATAACAATTGTAGTTATATATACACCTAATACTTGAATATATCCACTCTTAACCCCATTTTGACTATTTGAAGCACAGGCTGCAATTGCACCAAGACCTATTCCCGATTCATTCGAAAAGATTCCTCTTTGTACACCAATTAAAACAGTTACGATAAAACCACTAAAAAAAGGTCTTAAGGAAAATGCAGATTCAAAAATATCAGAAAATATTTTTGGGATCATATCTATATTGGTTATAATTGAGGTAAGTGCTAAAACAATATATAATAAAGTCATAAATGGAACTATTTTAGATGTTGCGTTACTGATTTTTTTAATTCCACCAAATATTATAAATAAAGAAATAGTAGTAATCAAAACACCTATGATCATATGATTAATATCAATAATACTATCAATGGATTTAGTAATCGTATTAGTTTGTATCGGAATAAAACCAATTAAATATGCAAAAATAACAATAACCGAATAAATAATTGCTAAATTACGTTTTTTTAATCCATTTTTAATATAATAAGAAGGACCTCCTTCATATTCATCGTTATTTTTTTTTATTTTATACTTGATTGCTAACATCGTTTCAGCATAAGCTAAAGATCCTGAAATTATAGCTATAATCCACATCCAAAAAATAGAACCTGGCCCGCCTAAGTAAATTGCTAAAGCAACGCCTGCAATACTACCAACACCAATTCTTCCAGCAAGAGTTAAAAACAAAGTTTTTATAGGGGATATTCCCTCACTTTTATTTTCTCCATTTAAGGATTTAAATATTTTAATTAATTTAAACTGTGGAAAACGAAGAATAATACTAAAATAAATTCCACCTAAAACCATAAATACTGTAGCGCCTGCCCATATACATGAATTAATATTTTCTAACATAAAAACCACCAAAACATTTTATGCTTTAGTGGCTTTTTTTATAATATACTATGCTATTCTTTTATACATATATACAGTTATATATGGTTGTAAATTAGTAAATGGGGTCATATCCCCAGAACCATTGCCAGTTGTACTTGCATTCGTTGTTATACTATGAGAATGATTTCCATCTGCTGTGGTTACTCCTGTCCAACTGTTTTTTGCATCAAAGTTAACACTATGATAAAATCCTGGATTCAAAGTAACTCTCTGCAAACCATCATGTGTTCCTGACCAATTTGTAACTGTTTTTGAAAAAGCTCCACTCGCACCTACAATTGTGTCATGATATTCTCCATTATATGAGCGAACATTCAATTCTCCTGTTATATTCATTGTTCCTCTTGCATGAGTATGGGAACCATCAGTAGATGTTTTCCCAGAAAGTTTTGATATTTCATGACTATGACTAGGAAGATTTGTAGTAGATAATGTGGTTGTAGTATTTCCACCTATTTTATTTATTTCATTAAAATTACTATCATTTTCATCTACTCCCACTAATGTTCTACCGTTTCCGTATTTTTCCCACTTCCCGCCTATATTCTTTTCTATCTGTGATATATCAGAATATACTGTGGTAATATATATACTTCCTATTGGATATACCTTTTCTAATCTAGTATTTTCCAGTTCACTTATTTTGTTTTCTAAATTTTGTATATTATTTTTTAACTCTGTTAAACTTGTTTCTTCACTTAATGCTTCAGTATTGCCTATCAACAATAAACTCATAGCTATAAGTAATATTATTTTTTTCATTTTTTCCTCCTAACTTACTCTCCTCCACATTTTTACAGTTATAAACGGTTGTAAATTAGTAAATGACATTTCACTTCCGATTTCACCTGTTAGACTTTCATTCGTCGTTATACTATGAGAATGATTTCCATCTGCTGTGGTTACTCCTGTCCAACTGTTTTTTGCATCAAAGTTAACACTATGATAAAATCCTGGATTCAAAGTAACTCTCTGCAAACCATCATGTGTTCCTGACCAATTTGTAACTGTTTTTGAAAAAGCTCCACTCGTACCTACAATTGTGTCATGATATTCTCCATTATATGAACGAATATTCAATACTCCTGTTATATTCATTGTTCCTCTTGAATGAGTATGGGCACCTGTTGATGCTGCTGTTCCTGTTAATATAGGGATGCTATGATTATGCGCAGGTATATTGGTTATTGCTAATGTTGTTGTATTTGTTCCACCCACTTTATTAACAACATTAAAATTACTATCATTTTCATCCACACCAACTAAAGCTCTTCCCTTTCCATATGACACCCAAATGCCGCCCATAATATCTGCAGGATTTTCATTTGAGGTGCTAATATATACACTTCCCACCGGATATGTTTTATCTAAAAAACTATTTTCATAATCTACTGTTTTATCATCTATTTCTTTATATTTATCACTTATAATTCCACGAATAATAGAATAGCTTTTTTTTAACTCCTCTTCAGTAAACTTATACTCTTTATTATTACCAGCTAAATCTGTTACTCTTATCTTTATCTTACTTAAATAAAAATTGTCTATATTATATTCACTTGTTGTTCCTTTATCTTTATATAAGCCTCCACTTTCTGATAACTCATATTTAATTATTTCTGTTTCATCTGTGCATGTTGCT
>CASPVX010000017.1 GCA_949425575.1 uncultured Bacilli bacterium | reverse complement strand
ACAGATTTCCCTTTTCTGTTATTTTTTTATACTTCAATTTAGAAAATTTATAAGTGTTTAAATTTTTCACCATTTAAAAAATTATATTCTACCTTAGTTAGTTCCTAAAATTCCTTGTTTAAAAGAAAAAGAAGATTTTTTCAAATCTTCTTTAACTATTATAATATAATCATTGCAAATGTTAAAATAATCATACTTACAATCATTAACATTAAAATTAATTTCCATGCCCATTTTACCCAAGTTGTATAATCAACTTTAGCTAAAGCAAGACCTCCCATAATTGCTCCACATGTTGGAGTAATTAAATTAACTAATCCATTAGCTGCCACAAATGTCATAAGTGTTCCTTCAACACTATAACCAATATTAGCTGCAAGTGGTCCCATAATTGGGGCTGATAAAGTTGCAAGTCCTGAACTAGATGGTACTAATACAGAAAGTACAACATGTAATAAATAGTTAAGTGGTCCAAATACATAAACTGGCATATTTTGTAAGAATTCTGATGCATTGTAAATAATGTAATTATCTAAATGTGTAGTTTGCATAAGTACACTGGCACCTCTTGCTACAGCAATAATTAAAATAACTGCCATCATATCTTTAGCGCCATCAATAAATGTATTTACAAATTCACTTTCTGAAATTCTATTTACAATAGCCACAATAATTGCCATAAGCAAGAACCAAAGTGCTGATTCATAGAAATACCAATTACCAAGTGATGAACCTGTAAGCCATCCTGTAAATCCTTCAAAGAATGTTACATTGAATTCTCCCCAAGGAATAAATCCAATAATCATAATAATGAAAGTTAATGCAAATAATATTAAAGTTGCTTTTTGTTTGCCTGTTAAAACAGCTTTTTCTTGTTTTACATCTCCTCCATATGTTTTCTTCATTTCATCTTGTTCACGAAGACTTAAGAATGTAGATCCTTTTTCTTTTTGAACTTTTTTTGCATATCTCATAACAAATATAGTTGATATTGTTAAAGATGTTAACCATAATACTGCACCTAGTGCGATTATAATTCCTTGATTTACTTCTGTACCTTCTGGAAGTGCACTAACTGCTGCCCCAACAGCAAATGGGTTAACAGTAGATCCTAATACTCCACATCCTGCACCTAGTAATACTACAGCAGAACCAACAATAGTATCCATACGAGCTGCAACCATTGTTGCGGCAAGTAATGCATAGAATCCTACAGTTTCTTCAAGCATTCCATAAGTTGTTCCTCCTAATGAGAAAAGGAACATTAAGATAGGAATTAAAATAATTTCTCTTCCTTTTAATTTTTGTACTAATACCCTTACACCAGTTTCTAAAGCTCCTGTTTTAGTGATTACTGCTAAGAAACCACCTAAAATTAGTACAAATATACATACATCTATAGCATTACCAAATCCCAAGATTGGTGACATTAATATTTCTGATAATTTAGCACCTACTACTCCACTACCATCAACAATTTCTTCACCAACAAATGTAGCTTCTGGTAAAAGATGTGATATGATTCCTAATCCAAAAATTAAAATAATAATTATTGAGAATGCGGAAATCATTACTTTTGATTTTTTCTTTTTCTTTTCCATATTATTTCTCCCTAATAATTGTGCCTGCATTTTCATTTAAGGCCTCATATGCTTTTTCTAAAGAAGTTATAATTGCTTCTCCATCATGTTTGTTTTTAACGAATTCTAAGCATGCCTCTACTTTTGGAAGCATACTTCCTTTAGCAAATTCTCCATCTTCTATATATTTTAAAGCATCTTCTACAGTAAGAACATCTAATTTTTTTTCATTCTCACTGTTAAAATTAATACATACTTTTTCAACAGCTGTTAAAATAAGTAATTTATCTGCGCCGATTTCTTTTGCAAGTAGTGCGCTTAATAAATCTTTATCGACTACTGCATCAACGCCATGTAATTTACCGTTTTCACTTACTACAGGAATTCCTCCTCCTCCACCAGCAATAACTACTATGCCAGAGTCTAAATTCTTCCTAATAGCATTTTTTTCAACGATATCAATTGGGATTGGCGAAGGTACAACTCTTCTATACCCTCTACCTGCATCCTCTACAAATGTAAATCCTCTTTCTTTCATATTATCGATTTCTTCTTTTGTATAAAAAGCTCCAATTGGTTTTGTAGGATTTTCAAATGCTGAATCTTCTTTATCTACAAGTGTTTGTGTAACTATGGTTATACACTCTTTATCAATGCCTTCTCTTTTTAATTCTTCTCCAATTATTTGTTGTAAGTGATAACCGATATAGCCCTCGCTCATACTGCCACATTCGGCAAATGGCATAAATGGTGTTTCTTTAGAATTTACAGCCGAATACTCCATAGCTAACGCAATTTGTCCAACTTGTGGTCCATTGCCATGAGTAATAACTACTTCATTTCCCTCTTTAATTAATTTAACTAAAACAGGGGCTGCTATTTTTATTTTTTCTATTTGTTCTTCTGGGCTTTTTCCTAAAGCATTACCACCTAGTGCGACTACAATTCTACTCATTGTCTATCATTGTTGCATACATTACTGCTTTAATAGTATGCATTCTATTTTCTGCTTGATCAAACACTTGTGATTTTTTTGATTCAAATACATCATTTGTTACTTCCATTTCAGTAAGTCCAAACTTGTCATAAATTTCTTTACCAATTGTTGTTTTTAAATCATGGAATGATGGTAAACAATGTAAGAAAATAGCATTTTCATTTGCATTTTCCATCACTTTACTATTAACTTGATATGGACTTAAAAGCTTAATACGTTCAGCCCAAACTTCATCTGGCTCACCCATTGAAACCCATACATCAGTATAAATAACATTAGCATCTTTTGTGCCTTCCATTACATCCTCTGTTAGGTTAATTTCACACCCATTAGCACTAGCAATGCCTTTGCAAGTTTCAACTAATTCTTCACTAGGCCATAAATGTTTAGGTGCACATACTGTAAAATTAAGTCCCATTTTAGCACATGCTACCATAAGGGAATTACCTACATTATTTCTGGCATCTCCCATAAATGTAAAGTTAATTCCTTGAAGATGTCCAAAGTTTTCTTCAACTGTCATTAAATCTGCAAGCATTTGTGTAGGATGAAATTCAGTTGTAAGACCATTCCATACAGGAACACCTGCATACTCACCTAATGTTTCCACTATTTCTTGACTGAATCCACGATATTCAATACCGTCATACATTCTTCCAAGAACTCTAGCTGTATCTTCAATGCTTTCTTTTTTTCCCATTTGTGAACTTCCTGGGTCTAAATAAGTTACACCCATACCTAAGTCCATTCCTGCTACTTCAAAAGCACATCTTGTTCTAGTTGAAGTTTTTTCAAATAGTAAAACGATGTTTTTTCCTGCTAAATAACGATGATCCTCTCCTTTCTCTTTTTTCTTTTTAAAATCTATTGATAAATTTAATAGATATCTGATTTCTTCTGGAGTATAATCCAAAAGTTTTAAAAAATTTCTTCCACTTAAATTCATTTTTGCATCTCCTATTCTTCTCTTTTTAAAGGCATACTCATACAACGAGGTCCACCTCTACCTCTTGAAAGTTCAGCACTACTCATTTCAATTACTTTAATTCCATGTTCTTTTAAAATATGATTTGTTTCAGTATTTCTATCATATACAATTACAACACCTGGTGCGATACATAATGTATTAGATCCATCGTTCCATTGTTCTCTAGCAGATGCGATTTTATCTCCACCTGCACAAGGTATTAAAGTAATATCTCTTCCTAAATATTTTTCTAATATTTCTTCTAAACTACCTTTAATTGCTTTAACATTTAAATCTTCAAAACTGTTTGGGTCATCCCCTTCAGTAACTTCAAAAACTTCAAGTGTTTCCATAATTCCTGGATGATAAGTAAATTTATCTACATCTATTTGAGTAAACACTGTATCTAAATGCATAAATGCCCTAGTAGATGGAATATTAAATGCTAAAATTGTATCGATTTTACATTCACTGTTTTTAAATACATTTTTAGCTATTTGATCAATTGCTCCTGGTTCTGTTCTTTGTGAAATACCAATAGCAAGTACATGATCATTTAAGTTTAATATATCTCCACCCTCAATATGACATTTTTCATATCTATCATAATATTTTACTAATTGATCTTTAAATTTTGGATGATAGTTAAAGATATACTCAGCATAAATTGTTTCTCTATTTCTAGTCACAGAATACATTCTATTTAAACTAACACCATTACCTATACTCGCAAAAGGATCTCTTGTGAAATATAAATTCGGCATTGGATCAGCTACAAAGAATGATTCTTCACTAACTAAATCAACTAAAGATTTTTCATCTTTTTTTCTTTCTAAATCTAACTCGTTAATTCTAATTCCTTCCATTGTTTTTAGAACTAAATCTTTATTATTCTCTATTTCCATCAAATAATCATAAACTAGTTCTCTGTACTTAGGGGTATTAACACCAGCCTCTTCGATAAATTGTTTAACAAATTTTTCCTTAATGTCTGGATTAAGGTCTAATGTTTCAGCCATCAAATCCTCTAAATAATAAACTGTAACGCCAGTTTCTCTTAACTTAGTTGCGCACTCATCATGTTCTTTTCTTGCAACTTCAAGAAAAGGAATATCATCAAATAAAAGTCTCTCTAAGCTATCTGGAGTTAAGTTTAAAAGTTCTTTACCTGGTCTATGCAGTAAGACTTCTTTTAAAGGCTTAATTTCGCTTGTAACATTTATTGCGTTCATAGAATCCCTCCTATCTTTATTCTATACCTCAATCATATCATTTATAAGTAGAATTTGCTATAACAATTTACTTTTTTTGACAAAAGTTTCCATTAAAGATTTTAAAAATAAAAAGAATGATTTAAATCATTCTTAAAATATGCCAATTATTTCATTATCTACATAATCAATTTGTTCATAGTTTGGTTTTTTAGGTAGTCCTGGCATTGTCATAATATTACCTAATAATACAGTAATAAATCCAGCACCATTATATAGTCTTATGTCTTTTACATTAATTTCATAATCCTTTGGATATCCTAATTTTTTAGGATCATCAGATATAGAGTATTGTGTTTTTGCAACACATATTGGATATTTATCAAGACCTAATTTTTCTAACATTTCTATTTTTTCTAATGCTTCTTCTGAATATTTTACACTATTTGCGTGATAAATTTCTTTAGAAAGTAATTCTATTTTTTCTTTAATCCTCTTATCATCTTGATAAATTGGGGTAAAATTACTTTCTTCTTCGCATTTTTTCATAACTAATTTAGCAAGTTTAGTAGCACCTTTTCCACCGTTTTTATATGCATCACTTATTTCAAAATCAATGTTTTGTTTCTCACAATATTCTTTTACAACATTAATTTCTTCTTCTGTGTCACCTTCATATTTATTTAGGCAAACAAGAAGTGGTACTTTATATTTTGATAAATTATCAATGTGAACTTGCAGATTATCTAAACCAGTTACTAAATCATCTCCATTTTTACCATTATATTTTAATGCTTTAGTTGTAGCTACTAAAACTAACACATTAGGTGTTAATTCATTATTTTTACATTTTATATCTAAAAATTTTTCAGCGCCTAAATCAGCACCAAATCCAGCTTCTGTAACAACATAGTCAGCATATCCCAATGAAAGTTTAGTAGCAACTACAGTATTACATCCATGGGCTATATTAGCAAATGGCCCACCATGAATAATAGTTGGTGTATTTTCCAATGTTTGAACTAAATTTGGTACAAAGGCATCTTTTAAAATAACTGTAAGTGCGCCTTCTATGTTAAGTTCTCTAGCATAAACTGGATTACCTTCTTCGTTAAAACCAATAATAATATTTCCTATTCTTTGTTTTAAATCATCTAAAGATGAGGCTAAACAGAAAAGAACCATCATTTCACTAGCAGCAGTTATATTAAAACTTTCTTTTCTTGGGTTATCTTTAAGTGCTACCTCACATCTTCTAAGAGCTCTATCATTAACATCTAAACATCTTTGAAAAGTAACTTCTTTTATTTTTAATTCATTACCTGCAAAAATATGATTATCTATAGCTGCTGAAAGTAAATTATTAGCTGCTGTGATTGCATGAAAATCTCCAGTAAAATGAAGATTTATTTCATCCATTGGTACTACTTGTGAATATCCACCACCTGTAGCTCCACCTTTAAGTCCAAAAACCGGTCCCATAGATGGTTGTCTTAAACAAATTAAAACATTTTCTTTCATTTCATGAAGTGCATCACCAAGTCCAATACTAACGGTTGTTTTTCCCTCTCCATATGGTGTTGGATTAATTGCTGTAACTAAAATAAGTTTACCTTTTTGAGGTTTAATTTCAGCTTTTATTTTAGCTTTATCATCTGAATAACAGATTACATCCTTATTATCAAATCCTACTTCTTTTGCTATTTCTAAAATATCTTTTTTTATTGCTTTTTTAGCAATTTCTAAATCTGTCATATTATTCCTCCTTAAAAACCACGAACAAATATTACATAAAGTAAAAATCCTATAAAAATTAATGACATAATTAGACCATTAATCATTTCAAACTTAGTTGATTTATATTTAATACCAACTGCCATTGTCATAAGAGTTCCACCTATTAAACCACCAATATGTGCCCAGTTATCAATTCCTTCTACTAATGCACCAATAAGTAAATTTACAAGTACAAGTGGTATTATTTGTGATCTAATTACACTACCCAGATACACTCTATAATGATATCCAAAATATAAAAGTGAACCCATTATACCAAAGATTGCTCCTGAAGCTCCAACTGAAAAACTATTTTGGAAAATAATTGAAAGAAGGCTTCCAGTAATAGCACTAAATAAATAAACCATTATATATCTTGTTTTACCAATAAAGCTTTCAAGCTGACTTCCAATAATCCATAGTGCATAACAGTTGAATAATAAATGAAGTATATTAGCATGAACAAAGGCCCCAGTTATTAATCTATAGTATTCTCCGCCTAAAACGTAGTCTCTATTAACTGCAAGTTCTGTACCTAAACCATACATAACAACCATTAAATAAATAATAATGTTTAAAGCAATTAATATCTTTGTTATTATTGGATTTTTTGGTGTAAAAACATCTTCTGCCATTTTTGCATCTCCCTCATTTTTTTTATTAATATCCCCTGTTAATCTCATGAAAAGTTCAAAACCCTCTTCTTTATATTTCATTTTAGATTTAATATCTGGAAAACATTTTGTAATAAATGAATATTTATTTAAATCTGCTTCTTCTTTTATGTTTGCAATCTCAATATTAGATAATTCATTATATTCTTTTAAATCGACATTATCTCCTAGATTTAAAAATAAACTCAAAGTATTGACTTTCATTTTTAAAGTTTTTCTTTTTATTTTTCTTACAATTTGTTTTGTTTTCAAAACATCGAAATTAAACTGTTCATTATTATGAATATAACCTGAAACAATTCTTACAATACCATATTCTTCATTCATATTTTCAAGCCATATTTCGTTTTCGGCGCCATGAAGAACAATTGGATTATAACCATGTTCTGTTATAAAATAATGAAGAAGTTTCATAACTAGTTCATCATTTTTATTAACAACTATTTCATTCATAATATCATCTCCTATTCCTCTTCGAAGTTAGATAAAATTTGTGTAAATTTTTCTGGAAGTTCGCTTGTAAACTTCAAATATTCATTTGTTTTTGGATGAATAAACCCTAATTCTTTAGCATGTAAACACTGACCTTTATCATCAATTAATTTTCTATTTCCATAAACATTATCATTAACAACAGGATGCCCTATATAATTTAAATGAACTCTTATTTGGTGAGTGCGTCCTGTTTCAAGTTTTAATTCTATTAATGTAGCATTTTTATATCTTTTTAAAACTTTAAAGTTGGTTATAGCTTTTTTACCATCAGCAGTTACTGCCATTTTTTTTCTATCGTGTTTATCACGTCCAATTGGTGCATCAATAAGACCAGTATCTTCTTTAATTATGCCCCATACTAATGCCCAGTAAACACGATGAACACTTTTTTCTTCTAATTGTTTTGCTAAAATTTCATGTGCTTTATCATTTTTAGCAATCATTAATAATCCTGTAGTATTCGCATCAATTCTGTGAACAATCCCTGGTCTAAACTCTCCGTTTACACTTGAAAGTTCATTAGAATATCCTAAAAGGCCATTGACTAATGTTCCGCTATAGTTACCTGGTGCTGGATGAACAACCATTCCATTTGGTTTATTAATAACCATAACTGATTCATCTTCATAAACAATATCTAAATCTATCTTCTCTGGTTTTACATCAGTTTCTGTTTCTATTTGATTAATTTCTATTTCATCATTTAAATTTGTTGTATGTCCCCCTTTTACTGATTGACCATTAACTAAGACATTTCCGTCTTTAATTAATTTTAAAGCTTTACTACGACTAATATTTAAATATTCTGCTATATAAACATCTAATCTAATTCCAGATTTTTCTACTTTGTGTTTCATTTTTCCTCCTAAACATACCAACAATAATCATTATTACAGATACAATTATAAATACATCTGCTAAATTAAAGATTGGAAAATTATATTCTAAAAAGTGGAAATGAATATAATCTACTACATATCCATTAAAAATTCTATCTACTAGGTTTCCTAGGATTCCACCAATAAGTATACCATAAGTAATTGATTCATAATTATTAACTTCATGATCTTTAAAAACCATAAAATAAATTGCGATTAAAACAGCAACAGTGAATGCTATTAACAAAGTTGTATCTCCTGACATAATGCTAAAAGCTGCTCCTGTATTTTTAACAAGTGTAATACTTAAAAAGTTGCTAATTATTTCATATGAATGTTCATAACTCAAACATACTGTTAAAATACCTTTTATAAGTTGATCTAAAACTAAACATCCTGCTGAAATAAAAAAGACTTTTTTCATAATATCACCTTTTATAATTATATCAAAAAAAGAGATATTATTCTATCTCTTTTAAGCAATTTAAGCTTGAACATAATCAATTATTAATTGAGATTTTTTTAAATCATTTAAATTAGTATTTTTAGCATTTTTATTATATTTCACCGTCATTATTAATTTTTGTGTTTCGCCAGCCTTAATAATATCTCCAATATATATTCCATCAAATGTTTTAACTATAATATCGTTTTCTGTATATTTTGGCATGATATAAATATCATTAACCTTGGCATCTAAATTACCCCTATTTTTAACTATAAATTCTATTTCAAACATACCATCAACACTATTTATTTGTGTATCAAAACGGGAAATAGAATTACTGTATGTTAAATTAGAAATTTTACCGCCTTTTGATGAAATAACTCTAGCACTTTCAAATCCAATATCCCAATTTGAAGCCGTTTTAGCTACTTCTAAATCTTTTTGACCTGCAACAAACTGAGCGAATGAAGAAAAACCTGTAACCATAAAAATTAAAATTATACAAAGAAATATAATTACCCAATTTTTTTTGTCTTTTTCTAACTTTCTATCCTTTGTCATGTTATCACCTATCATAAAAAGAATAACATATTTAATTTATTTTATCAATATTATTCTATTTTTTAATGTAAAACATAATTTTAATTAGGAGGAAATATGAAATATTTAAAATATTTATCAATTAGTTTTATTTTAACCTTATTTCTTATCTTAGGTCTTACATTTTTCATCACAACTTTAAACTATTTTGATATAATTTCACTTAAAACATTATCAATTTTTAAAATAATCATCCCTCTTGTAAGTATATTTATTGGTGGATTTTATCTGGGAAGAAAAGCTAATAAAAGGGGCTTTTTAGAGGGAATTAAGTTTGCTTTAATATTTATAATTATATTTATAGTTATCAGTTTTATTTTAGATGAAATAATAAATTCAAAAGATATTATTTTTTACTTAATCATTTTAATTACTTCTGTATTCGGTAGTATGTTTGGTATTAACACAAAAAAAGAAGAATAAAAAAATATACTTTTAATTAGTATATTTTTTTGTAAATTCTTCTTTATATTCTATGAATCTATCTTCTTTAATAGCCTCTCTTATTTCTTCCATCATTTTAATTAAAAATCTAATATTATGGATTGAAAGAAGGGTTCCACCTAATGATTCATTACAAGTTATTAAATGTTTAACATAAGCTTTTGTATAATTTTTACAAGCATAACAATCACAATCATTTTCTATTGGAGTAAAATCTTCTTTAAATTTAGCATTTTTCAAATTGATTTTTCCCTCTCTTGTAAATGCATTACCATGACGAGCTAACCTTGTTGGAAGTACACAGTCAAACATATCAACACCTTGTTTAACACCCTCTAATATATCTAAAGGTTCTCCTACTCCCATTAAATATCTTGGTTTATCTTCTGGCAAATATTTTATTGAATAATCAATCATATTATAAGTAACATCTTTTTCTTCACCTATAGCAACTCCGCCTATAGCGTAACCATCAAAATCCATTTTTACAGTTTCTAAAGCACTATATTTTCTTAAATCTTCAAAAGAACCCCCTTGAACAATTCCAAACAATGATTGTTTTTCATTATTAAATGCTTCTTTTCCTCTTTTTGCCCATCTTAAAGTTCTTTCAGTACTGTTTTTAGTATATTCATATGTAGAATTAGGTGGGATGCACTCATCAAAACTCATAGCAATATCACTATCTAATTTATTTTGAATTTCAATTGAAAGTTCTGGTGTTAAAAAAAGTTTTTTACCGTCAATATGGCTTTTAAAATGTACTCCCTCTTCCACAATATCTTTCTTTTTATTCTTTGCTAATGAAAAAACTTGGAAACCACCACTATCTGTAAGTATTGGTCCATCATAATTCATAAATTGATGAAGCCCCCCCGCTTTATCAACAATATCTTCACCTGGTCTTAACCATAAATGATATGTATTTGATAAAATAACACCACTTCCACATTCTTTTACTTGTTCTGGAGTAAGTGTTTTTACTGTTGCACATGTTCCAACAGGCATAAACATTGGTGTAATGACTGTCCCATGGTTAGTATGTAATTTCCCAAGTCTAGCATTTCCGTCTTTTTTATCAAGTTCATATTTTACTTTCATTTTATCCCTCACTTAACAATAAAATTATATATAATTTTTAAAAATAAGTAAAGAAAAACGGTCTATAATACTGGACCATTTTCTTTTTTATATTCATCTTCATAACGGCTGTATACGAAACCATTATCAACTGTTTGAATGGTACATGAATGTACTAAGTCAGTACCTAGTCGCTTGTTTGGTGTTTTAAATGTAACAACATTACCCTCTGCTGCGCCAAGTAAAGCTTGTCCTAGGGCTGAATCAGTAGGTGCGAATTTAATATCTGATTCCATTCTTGCCTCTATTCCGATTTCTCCTTCAATAACTAAAACTTCGATAACTTTTTCGCCCATTGGAACTTTGTTTCCAGTAGAATCAGTATAAGATGATGAATCTACACATGTAACATAAGATCCGATTTCAACCTCTTTACCATCAATATTAGGTGTTGGAAGTTCATAGTCTTCAACTGTTTCTGACAATTCAGCTAATGCTTGTTCATCACGAAGATGTGCTTCATAAAATGATGTTTCCCCTGCAACCACTGTATGATTACCATAATTTGATGCTTTATATGCTTCTGAACTAATAATATCTTGATTTGTTTCTAAATTTTTCTTACTACTTTCTTTTTTCTTAGCTATTTCTTCAAAATAATAATCTCTTTGCTCTGGAATTAAACGCATATTATTCCCCCTCTTTCTAAACAGCTCAATATTATCATATTTATATTTTTTTGTCAAAAAAATGTTGTTTTTATAATAAAAAAACAATGGCTAATCCATATATTTAGACATTGTTTTCATCATTTGATTTACTTGTTTTTGACTAGGCGTTCTTCCCATACCTGTCATCATAGATTTAATCATTTGTTCATTAATTGGTGGATTTTTCTTCATTTCTTTTTTCATGATTTTTCTAGCTACAAAAAAACCAATAATAAGACCTACTACTAATCCACCTAATATTTTCAATATATCAAATAAAAGAGCTGTCCATTCCATTTTATCATTTCCTTTCTTAAAATATTGTACTAAAATATGGTAATATTTGCAAGTATTATAACAATTTTCTAACTCTATCGATTATTTTTTCTAAACTAAAATTCATTCGATCTAGCACTTCATCAGAACTACCACTTGTTCCAAATTCATTTAAAGTAATTAAATATCGGCCATTGGAAACAAAATCACGAAGTCCGAAAGAAGATCCTGCTTCAATTACAATTACTTTCTTCCCAACTGGTAAAATTTCATTTCGGTATTTTAATGTAGTATTTTTAAAAAGTGTCATTGAAGGCATACTAACTACCCTAATATCTTTTCCTTCTTTTTCTAGCTCAAGAGCCACCATAACAGCTGTTTCTACTTCTGTTCCAGTAGCAAGTAAAATTGCATCTATTTTTTTTCTTTCTTTTAATACTGTATAAGCACCATATTTTACCTTTTCTATATCAGTATCTCTTAAAGTATATGTTTCACTTTTAGATATTATCAAAGCTGATGGTTTTTTTAATTCGAATATACATTTCCACGACCCTAATATTTCTTTAATATCAGCAGGTCTATAAACGGTTAAGTTAGGAATCATTCTCAAAGAAGCTAACTGTTCTATTGGTTGATGTGTTGGCCCATCACTTCCGACGCTAATACTATCGTGAGTAAATATATAGGTTACTGGTAAATTCATAAGTGAACTCATTCTAATGCTTGGCCTCATATAATCTGAAAAAGATAAAAACGTTGATCCAAATGACATATAGCCTGTAGCAGCAATTCCATTTAATATACTACCCATTGCATGCTCACGAACTCCAAACCAAATATTAGAACCATTATAATTATCTTTAGAAAAATTACCCTTTTCTTCTAAATAAGTCTTTGTACTTTCAAATAAATCTGCAGATCCTCCAAACAATAAAGGTGTCCTTTTAGAAAGCATATTCATAACTCTATTATTAGCATCTCGAATTGTTTCTTTCTTCTTAAATGTTATACTCTTTTCATTTAAAACTAAATCATATGATTGATTTATAAACTTTTCTATTGCATTAGAAGGATTTTTCAAAACGTAATCATTATATTTTTCCATCCACTCATTATACTTTTTACCACTTCGATTACTTATTTGTGTTCTAAAATAATCTAAAAGTTCTTTATTTACATTAAAAGGATTTTCATAAAACTTTAATTTTTTTTTTAACTGAGTAATATCCTCTTTTGTAAGTGGTTTTCCATGAACTTTATTTGAATTTTCTAAAAGTGAGCCTTCACCTAAAATTGTTTTTACTTCTATGAATGTAGGAAGCATACTTTTTTTAGCTTTCTTTATAGCTTTATCAATATCGTTAATTTTGTTTTTAGAATCCACTAAAATTGTATACCACCCTAAAGCTTCAAATCTTTCTCTTACATTTTCTGTAAAGGTATAATTCGTACTACCATCTAATGATATATTATTAGAATCATAAAGAACAATTAAATTGTTTAATTTCAATGTTCCAGCTAGAGATGCTACTTCATAACTTACACCTTCCATTAAATCTCCATCACTACAAAGTACGTAAGTATAATAATCAATCAATTCTGGAAAATTAAAATTTAATTTTTTTTCTGCAATTGCTATTCCAACAGCAGAAGCAAGACCACTTCCTAGTGGTCCTGTACTCATATCAACACCTGGTGTTAATCCAATTTCAGGATGTCCTGGTGTTCTTGAATCAATTTTTCTAAAATCTTTTAAATCTCCCATAGAGAGAAAACCAGCCATATAAAGGGTACTATATAGTAGGGCTGACCCGTGTCCTGCTGACATAATAAATCTATCGCGATTAATCCAATTTGGATTTTTAGGGTTTACATTCATGTGTTTAGCATAAATTGTATAAATTATTGGCGCTGCTGAAAGAACGATTCCAGGATGGCCACTACCTGCTTTATTTATCATATCAATACTAAGACTTTTAATATACGCTACAACATTATTATCCATAGGTATCCCCTCTTATCTTGATAACATTATAGCAAATTTTAATTGTTAATAAAACTAAATTTAAGCATTTACTTGAATTTTAGTTTGTTCATCATCAAGTGTTGTTTCATTTCCTGGAATAATAAAACTAACACCTAAAACCAAAACTACCACCGCAATCATTGATTTACTTTTTAATAATTCTACCATATATTATCCCTCCTCGATTAAATATTATCACGAACATTTATTCGTGTCAATGGTTTTCTCAAACATTTGTTTGACTTTTCTGTAAATCTGTGTTAATATGTGTATAGAATCAAAAAGGAGGAATTTGATGGAAAAACTTACAAGAAGACAAAAAGATGTTCTTAATTATATTAAAGAATATATAGTTGCTCATGGTTACCCGCCTACAGTTAGGGAAATTGGTAAAGCTTTAGACATTTCTTCTCCTGCTACAATTCATGCTCATATTGCTAACTTAGAAAATAAAGGTTTTATAAAAAAAGAAGGTAGTAAAAATAGAGCTATTGAATTATTAGTAGAAAATGAATATTCAAAACAAAACGAACAAGTAGCTGAAGTTCCACTTCTTGGTAAAATAACTGCTGGTTCTCCAATTGAAGCTATTGAAATGCCAGATGAAACTTTTGCACTTCCTGCTTACCTACTTCCTAAAGGGAAAGAAGTTTTTACACTTAAAGTAGATGGTTGCAGTATGATTAACGCAGGTATTCTAGATGGCGACATTGTTATTGTTGAAAGAAAAAATACTGCAAGAAATGGTGAAATTGTTGTGGCAATGACTACAGACAATGAAGTAACTCTAAAAACTTTTTATAAAGAAAGCAATTATTTTAGATTACAACCGGAAAATGATACAATGGAACCAATCATTTTAAATAATGTAATTATTTTAGGTAAAGCTATAGGTTTATATCGTAAAATATAAAAAGATCGAATATTTCGATCTTTTTTATTTATCACTATTAAATTTAGTTACAGTATATGTAGCTGACACATTAGATTCACCATCTGCATATAATCTAGCGATTATATGAGTGGTACTGTTTAATGTAAATGATGCTACATTTCCAGGAACAGTTTCCCAAGTCATACCATAATCTAAGCTATATTGATTTACATGTTTTTTATCAGAGTAACTAGGATATGTTATAGTCACTGTTTTTGTATCAGCATAACTTCCAGGGTCAGATACTGTAAATGATATTCCTTTCGTTACTTTAACTGTTACTTTTTTAGTTGCTGTATTTCCAGATGAATCTTTTGCAGTATAAATTATATAATAATCTCCTTCTATTTGCGATAAATTAGTTTTAAAAGTCATTTTTACTTCACTACCAGAATTATCTGTGGCATTTACTAAAGCTGTATAATCAAATCCAGGTACCTCCATTGCTGTAATGGTTAAATAATCGCCTTTTGTTAAATTAATTGTTGGCTTGGTTGTATCTACTACCATAACTGTTCTTTTTGCAGTTGTACTCAAACTAGAATCATTTGGATCAGTCACAGTATATTCAATAACAAATGTATTTATTGAATTTGTTATTATACTAGACACAACACTTCCTGATTTATTTTTAATAATAGTTCTAACATTACCAGTAAGATCTGCTCCATGCCTACTAGTAGCTTTATACCCCGCATCAGTAAATGGTGTTCCAAGTTCAACATATTGCATAGTTCCACCTGTTAATACAATAGTTGGCTTATCAGTTGATTCACCTGGAGTATCACCAATTAAAGTTTCTTCTTTCACAGTGTATTTATACCCAGTACCAATTGCTTTTACTTCGATTTCAGCATTTGGAGAAACATAATCATCACTTTTAGGATTTTTAATATTTAATTGTAAAAATCCTTCATCTTGCAACTCTCCAACTGTAAGAATAAGTGAAGAACCAGATTCTGGAAGCCTATTTGTATTAACTGTCAAATAGTCTTTAGCTCCTTTTATCATTTGAGCTTTTTGCGTTTCTAACATTTGATCTTTGCCTTTATTTAATGCTTTATCAACTGTTGGAATAGCTATAAGTGCGATTATTCCTAAAATAGCAATTACTGCTAAAAGTTCAACTAATGTAAATGCTTTATTTTGTTTCATATTATCCCTCTATTTTCTATATAAATTATAAAATAGCTTCAATAATTAGTCAATAGAATAAAGAGTCTATTTACGTAGACTCTTTTAATTTATTCTTTTATATCGATATACAGTTATATATGGTGGCAAATTTGTAAATGCAGCACCACTTCCAGTGTTTCCCGATGTTCCTTCATTAGTAGTTACACTATGCGTATGAGCACCATCACTTACATTGGTCATTGTAATAGTTGGTGTTGCATTAAGTTTATAGCCATATATTGGATTTGTGGTATTGGGAATACTTATTCCTTGGCTGGAACTTGATGATAATGTAATTCCTGAAAATGCTCCACTTGCCCATTTCACATGTTGAGCGGGAACGGCTGTTCCGAAAGTGCCCGTTATCGTACTACTTTTAGCAGTATTATTATGTGTGTGTGTGCCTGCTGATAATGCGGTCCCTGAAAGTCCAGGAATAGTATGTGTATGAGATGGCAAATTCTCTGCAGATAAAGTTGTAGTATTTTCACCACCGATTTTATTTACTACATTAAAATTACTATTTGACTCATCTACACCTATTAATGTTTTTCCATTTCCATATCTTTCCCATTTTCCGCCTATTATATTTTGAACTTCCTCTACTGTTGAATAATTTGTACTTTCATAAATGCTTCCTATTGGATACACCTTATTTAATATTTTTTCATCAAAATCGATTGTTCTTTTTTTTAAATCCTTAACATTCTCTATTAACAAACTCAAATCTTCCTCTATTGTACTAGCATATGCATCACAGGGTAACAAGAAAATCGTTAAAATAATTAAAATAACTTGTTTCATTTTATCTCTCCTAACTAATTCGTTTATATATATGCAAGGTGATATAAGATGGTAAATTTGTAAATGAAATTCCATCTCCACAATTATTACCCTTACTTTCATTCATAGTCACATTATGAGTATGAGCTCCATCACTTACATTAGTCATTGTAATAGTTGGTGTTGCATTAAGTTTATAGCCATATATTGGATGTGTAGTTTTTGTTACATATGTTGCTTGATTAGAACTATTAGTTAAAGTCATGGCTGAAAATGCACCTGTTGCCCAGTTAACATGTTGGCCAACCACTTCACTTCCAAAATAACCTGTAATTGTACTACTCTTTGCTGTATTATTATGTGTATGTGACCCTGACGATGATGTAGATCCTGAAAGCTTAGGAATAGTATGCATGTGGGATGGTATATTTGTAATAGCTAAAGTACTTGTACTGCTTCCTCCAGTTTTATTCACTACATTAAAATTACTATCATTTTCATCCACGCCAACTAACATTTTTCCATTTCCATATTTTTCCCATGTCCCACCTATTGTTTCACTTGGGTTTTCGTCATTTGATGCAGCATAAATGCTTCCTATTGGATATGTTTTATCCAAAAAATTATTTTCAATTTGATCTTGCTTTGATGAAAGTTCATTATAATCTTCATTTAACATTTCATACAATTCATTATAAGCTTCATTTAACTCATTTTCATTTAATTTATATTCTTTTGAATTGCCAAATAAGTCGGTAACTTTTATCTTAATTTTACTCAAATATACATTGTTTATTATATATTCTGTCTGTAATTGTTTATTTTCAAATAATCCACCATTATCTGATAACTCATATTTTACTATCTCTGTTTCATCTGTACATGTTGCTTTTATTTTTATATTATCTAATGTTATTTCTTTTACTTCTAATGTGCATTCTGGCGGCATACTGTCATATTTTGTTTCTATCCATTTACTTTCTGTCTCGTAATTTCCATCTTTATCTTCTACTTTATAATATACTGTATATCTTGTGTTTGGAGTTAGCCCTGTAAATGTATATGTATTACTTTCTGTGACTTCAGTATAGTTCTTATCGTCTAAACTATATGAATATTTTAAGCCGTTTCCTTTTGCTTTTACTAATGCCTTTATACTTGTATAATCACTTTCTTCTATTGTACTTTCTATAGATAATTTATTTG
>CASPVX010000016.1 GCA_949425575.1 uncultured Bacilli bacterium | reverse complement strand
ATTTTATCAACATCTTCTTCGTCCATATTTTTATTTTCTTCTCTTAAGTTAATAAATTCTTCTTTAACTTGTTTAATTAAATCTTCTAGTTTTAATGCTCCACCACTACGTGTTTTAAATGGTTTATTATCTTCTCCATTAACTGTTCCAAATCCATGGTGTTCTAATACTCCATGATAAATGTTTCCTTTATTGGCGGCTCTAAACACTTGAACAAAATACATACTTTGTCTTCCATCTACAACATAAATTATTTCATCTGGTTTAAAGTCTTTTACCCTTTGCCAAATAGTTCCTAAATCAGAAGTTGCATAAAGATAAGCTCCATCACTTTTTTGAATCATGCATGGAGGAAGTTCTATTTTGTCTCCTTCTTCTTTAACATCAATTATTTTAGCACCATCATCTTCTATAATAACACCTTGCTCTTCTAAATAAGGCATCATTTCATCAAATTGTTTATAAGCATGGCTTTCTCCATACCATAAATCAAAATGAACATCTAAGTAATCATATATTCTTTTAATATCACTTACAGATAAATCCCAAATTTTTTGCCATAAAATCTTATAAGTTGGATCACCATCTTGAAGCTCTTTAGTAATTTGAAGGCATTTTGCTCTTACTTCTTCATTTTCTTTACAAAGTGCGCTCATTTTAGGGTATGTAACATTTAAATAATCTAAATCAATTTCAATATCTTCAGGTTTAGTATCTGGAAAATCAGTTAAAATACCATAAATAACTTGACCCATTTGCGTTCCAATATCACCTAAATGAACATCACCTATAGTTTTATTACCTTTATATTTTAAAATATTATTAATTGCCTGGCCAATAACAGCTGCTCTTAAATGGCCAACATGTAAAGGTTTAGCAACATTAGGTCCACCGTAATCAACAACAATAGTTTTATCTTCCTTAGTTGCTCCTAAAATTTCCTGATTCATTAATTTTTTTAATTTCTTATTAATATATGTATCACTAACAATAATATTAATAAATCCTGGTCCTGCTACAGACACTTCTTTAAAATAATCATTAAAACTATCTTGTGCTTTTAACCCTTCTACTATTTCTCCTGCAATAACAGCTGGTGCTTTATGATACTCTTTAGCAAGTTTAAAACAATCATCACATTGGAAATCAGCACCTTTATTTGATTTTACTATTTTAGGTTCTACATCATATCCATTTTCTTTAAATACTTTTTCAAATAATTCTTTCATTTTATTCCTCCTTTAAAATTAAAAAAATCCTATAAAATAAGGACGAGATAGACCCGCGGTACCACCTTACTTCATAGAATTTCTATGCAACTTTATCTTTAATGCAGATATACAAACAGCTCATATAGGTACGTTCATAAAAGATTATTTACTTAGTTTCCACTATCCTAAGCTCACTTGAAACACTTGCTTTTATTACTACTCCTCTTCAACGCCTTGCGTCAATTATATAAGATAATTGTTAAATTGTCAATTATTCTTTAAACTCAAATTCAAAATCGATTATTCTTATAGGGTCACCCTCTTTAGCACCTAAGCTTCTAAGTTCTTCATCAATTCCAAATTTTCTAAGTTTATTAGAAAAACGTAAAATAGCTTCATTAGTATCAAACCTACTCATTTTTACGAGTTTTTCTATTTCTTTTCCTCTAATTACCCATTCCCCATCTTCATTTGTAATTGTAAATGGTTTTTCTTCTTTAAATTTATAAATAACATGACTTTCAAATTTTTCATCATCATATAAATCTGTTTTTTCTATACTATCTAACATATCAGCAAGTTTATATAAAACTTCATCAATACCATCTCCATTTACTGCACTTATTTCATAAACGGGTACATTAACTTTAATTTTAAATATTTCAATATTTTTCTTTGCTTCTGGCATATCCATTTTATTAGCAATTATAATTTGTGGTTTTTCTAATACTTTTGGATTAAAATTTTCAAGTTCTTTATTTATTATTTGATAATCTTCATAAGGATCTCTTCCTTCAGTAGCGCTCATATCAATTATATGAGCAATTACTCTTGTTCTTTCAACATGTTTCAAGAATTGATCGCCTAAACCATGACCCAAAGAGGCTCCTTCAATAAGTCCTGGAAGATCAGCTACTACAAAACTTCTACCATCTTTTGTCTTTGTAACTCCTAAATTTGGTTTTAAAGTTGTAAAATGATAATCAGCTATTTTAGGTTTAGATGCTGAAACTTTAGAAATAAATGTTGATTTACCAACACTAGGCATTCCAACGAGTCCAACATCAGCCATTAATTTAAGTTCGACTTTAATTTTTCTATATTCTCCAGGTTCTCCATTTTCTGCATAATTAGGTGCTGGATTAGAACGAGTTGCAAAAGCTATATTTCCTCTTCCGCCTCTTCCTCCAGCAGCAACTACGGCTTCTTCATCTTGTCTAGTAAGGTCTGCTAAAATAAGCCCTGTTTCCATATCAGTAACAACTGTTCCAAGTGGCACTTTAATAACTACGTTAGTAGCGTTTTTTCCATGCATACCTTTTCCAAGACCGTTGTCTCCACGTGATCCTTTTATTATTCTTTTATATTTAAAATCTAAAAGTGTATTTAAACCTGAGTCTGCTTTAAAAACAATATCAGATCCTTTCCCACCATTACCACCAAATGGACCTCCCATGGCTACATATTTTTCACGCCTGAATGCTAAACATCCATTACCACCATCACCAGCATATACTTCTACTGTTGCTTCATCTACAAACATTCTATCACCTTTTTTCTGTATTAATTATACAATAATTAACCTTTTATAACAAGAAAAAAGTAGTTAAACTACTTTTTATGTCCAAATAATGTAGCAGCAATAAGTACTACAATTATTATTACAATTACTATTATAACTATATTTGCATTACTAGTCCCTGATCCTGTACCTTGAACAACTGCAAGTGTATCTGCATGTGCCCCTTGTACAACAGCTAAAGTATTTACATACTGCATACTATGCACCAACCCCTGTTAACAATATTGTTAAAGGGATTAGACTATAAATAAATTTAATAAGCATAATAATTATTATATTATCAGTTTTTGTATATATAAATGCAAGAACACACCCTACTAAGAAATAGCTTATAAAAGCAGCTACTGCTACTAAATCTAAATTTGAATATGCTACGTTCATAAGTCCATATATTAATGCACTAATTACAATAAATAAAATATTATGTCTTGAATTATTTACTACATCTTTTACTGATTTAATATAAACAAGTACTTCAGCAATTGAAGCAAACACAACTGTTTTAAAAATGACATAAGCTTTATCAGCAATACCATAAATTGCACTAGTATTATCGTCTGTTATATCTTGTCCTGGACAAATTAGCTCACCAATCATTCCAGATAAAATAGTGGCCAAAAAAATTCCAATCACACCACATAAAACATAAATTAATATTTTTGAAAATTTAAACTTTGTTTTGAATTCTTTTAAACTTTCTACTAGTGAATCCTTATATAAATAAATGATTCCGACAAAGAAAATTAAATCAGCAACAAAATTAACAGTTATTCCAGTAATTCCAAACAAATTAAATATTACTAAAAAAAACTGTGTGTAGCATAAATAAACGCCAAAAACGATTATAAATTTAATAATGGCTTCTTTTTTATTAGAAATAGCTTTCATATTAACACACTCCTTCTATTTTGATTATAACACAGGTATTACAAAAATAGAATTAATAAATAAATACTTTACAGTAAAGAAAAAAGGCATTTTAGCCTTTTGGTTTTGTATTCTAGTAGAATTTTTTAAGCCATTTTAAAACATTTTTCATAGTTACAGTCTCCTTTCCCTTTTATTCTTTTGTTAAAAAGATACTAGAGCAACTTACCATCTAGCTCTATTAAAAATATAGCACAATTTAATATAATTTGCAATATATTTTACTTAAGTTTATGAGGCCTAATTTCTAAATATAAGTAAATACAATGATTTTTAACACAAAAAAACTAAGAAATTTTTTTCTTAGTCTTCTGGATAAACACTTGCTTGTTTTTTATCTCTACCTACGCGTTCAAATCTAACAACACCTGAGATTTTAGCATATAATGTGTCATCTTTTCCAATTCCTACATTTACACCTGGGTAAATTTTAGTTCCTCTTTGACGATATATAATAGATCCACCAGTTACAAACTCACCATCTGCAGCTTTTGCTCCAAGTCTTTTTGATTCAGAATCACGACCATTCTTAGTTGAACCTTGACCTTTTTTATGGGCGAATAACTGGATATTTAACTTAAGTAGTTCCATGGATTACACCTCCCTATAAATTTTAATGTTTTTAGGATAATCTTGTTCTAGCTCTTCTAATAAAGCTATCATGTTATCAATTAATATTTTTGTTTCTTTTGTATTTTTTAGAATTTTAATATCTAATCCGTTTTTCTCTTCATATTTAATAGCTTCGCTATCAAATCTTATAATTGCATTTATTGTTGCGATTGCAAGTGTACTTACAGAAGCACATACAATATCTTTTCCTGATTCTTCATAAAATGCATGACCACTGATTATAATCTCATCTTTTTTAAGATTTATTTTAATCATTATTTAGCACTAACTTTTGAAATTTCAACTTTAGTGTATGGTTGACGGTGGCCTTGTGTACGACGATATTTTTTCTTTTGTTTGTATTTGAATACAACGATTTTTTTACCTTTGTCATGTTTAACAATTTTAGCTTCTACTTTAGCGCCTTTAACATAAGGTGTTCCAGCTTGACCATCTACCATTAATACTTTGTCAAAAACAACAGTACTTTCAGGTTCTCCATCGATTTTTTCAATGTAAAGAATATCTCCTTCTTGTACATAGTATTGTTTTCCGCCAGTTTCGAATATAGCTTTCATAACTAACCTCCTTTATTTCTAAGACTCGCCAGTAAGGTAAGCAAAATGCTTTTATCACCTTTTTTGTGCGGTTGTAGAGGAAGGCTCTACACAGTACTAAATTTTACCATATATTCTATTTAAAGTCAAACCTTTTCTTGAGTTTTTCTTTTTCTGTAATATATGTATTTTTTTCTCTAAATAAATGTCTATGATCTCTTTTCATGTCATTTATATTATTAATAATTATTTCTTTTTTAAACTTATATTTACCCATATATCTTTCAAGTAAAAAACGATTAAATATTTGATGCCTTTTTATATACTCTTCCATAACTTTAAAAAATGTAAAAACAAGTGTAATGAAAACCACTAAATTAAAATTTGTTTTAAAGACTATTATAAAAATAAATATGAATGATAAATAAAGTGTTAAAACATGACTTTTCTTAAAACTCGTCACTTTATTCAAAATTATATTTATGAGTTTTGATCCATCTAATGGAAAAATTGGTAGCAAGTTAAATATGAGAAGCATATTATTTATCTCCTCAATATTTTCAGAATAATTAAAATGCAAATAAAGATTTACAAATACAATTTGAAAAAGAGGCCCTAAAATCAAAATAATAAACTCCTCTTTCAAAGGTCTATTTATATCCTCTTTAAAAATAGAAAGAGCCCCAAATGGAAGCAATAAAACTTTTTCAATATTCCACTTATAATAAAACGCTGCACTCAAATGTCCTAATTCATGAATAAAAGTAATCAGTGTAATTATTAAAAAGCTTTTTAAATGTCCTGTTAAAAAACAAATAAAAAAAGCCAAATAATAAATCGGATGAATTTTAAAGATACTTTTTATAATCTATAAACTTCCCATCTTTTTGAAAAGCTAAATAAATTTTTTCTCCATTAGCAGCGCCTATGACTGTTCCCTTTTTTACATAGTCGTAAATACTAACATTTGTATTTTGTAAATTACAATACCACACTTCTAATTTATCAGACTCTTGAATTACAATTGTTTTACCATAACCTTCTTTTTCACCAACAAATGTAACAATGCCACTATCTGTTATAGCTACAGGATAATCTTTAATTACCTTTAGTTCTACTCCATCTTTATACTTTTTTGATGAACTATATTCTAATTGTTCATTAAAAACTTCTTCTGTTTTTTCTTTTTTAGCTGGAAGTGCCGATCCAAAAAACTTTTCATAAAGTTCATTTACTTTAACAAAATCAAAATGATTATTAAATACTTTTTGATTAATCGTGCTTTTTAATGTTGGATTAGCTTTAAAAACAATTAATGTTACAATAATAATCAAAGTTAATGTCATTACACTAGTTAAAAACTTGTACAGTTTACTGCCACTTTTCATTTTCATAGTATCACCAATAAATAATATGAAAAAAAGAAGTTTTTAGAACTTCTATGTTGTTTTTGTTATTTTAAATTTTCTACTTAAATAATCAGTTATACCATACATTACCATTATATAAATAATGTTAGCAATTAATGATTCATATATTGATTTAAATAATATGATAAGAGAAAAATTAATATTCCCAGTTAATATCAAAAATAAATATGTAATAATTCTATACAAAATAATAACTATTGTTGCCATTAAACCACTATTTAAATAATTATTAGCAAATAAATCATTAAGCTTTACGATTATAAGCCCCATTAAAACAAATAAAAATGCATTAAAAACAATTGTATCAGTATAAACCAAATCATAAAAAAGTCCAATTATAAAACAAGTTTTATAATAACTAGAATTTTTTTTATTAAAATAAGGATATATTAATATAATTGACATTAATGTAAACAATGGATTAAAGATAGTATGGGTTGGAACAATGTTTGAAAAAATACTCTCAAGAAAAAAGGAAATAATCAATATTGCTAGAACCATTAATTATCATTCCTTTTCAGCACAGTAACATAATTTATTTTTCCAAAATTTACTGACGATTTAACTTCAACAACTTTAGTTAAATCAAAATTATCTTTAGTAAAATCTTTGACTGTTCCAATTAAAATACCACTTGGAAAAGTATCTCCCATACCTGTTGTAACAACATCAGCACCTTTTTCAATTTTTGTATTTTCACTTATTCCTTCAACAATAAAAGTATTATTTTTAGATTTATAACTTGAAATTAATCCATAAACATATTTATCTTCTGTTTTTATTTTTACACTTATTTTATCTAATGAACTTTCATTAGAGATAAGTTTCACTGTACTATTAAATTTACTTACTTTTGATATAGAACCTATTAAACCTTCACTATTAATAACTGCCATATTCTTTTTGATTCCATTTGATGATCCTTTATCAATAGTAATTTCATCATACCAGTAACCCATATTTCTATTTACTACTGTAGCATTTAAATAAAAACTATCACTAAGTGTATGGTTTAAATCAAGGGTTTTCTTTAAATCACTAACCTCTTCTTTAAGATTATCTATTTCAGCTTCCATAGATTTAATATTTTTTTCTTTTGTTTGTAATTTTTTATATTTTTCATATATATCATTTTTTTCTTTTGCTTCTTCTAATTTTTCTTTAACAAATTTAACTGGAGCACTTATAACATTTCCTATAAAAATTGCGCTATCTTTTACAAATTGTTCTGGAGCACTTAAATTACGTTCTTTATTTAATGATACAGCAATAACTACTAATAATAATGAAACTATTAGTAAAATTACAATAAATAAATATCTTTTATCAAATGATTTCTTTCCATACATAGCGCGTCACCTTTTAATATTATATAATATTTTGAAAATAAATGATAGTTAAATTTTTCCATTTTCCATAAAACTATAATAATTTGTTTTTCCTATAATTATGTGGTCCAAAAAATCAATCCCCATTAAATCACTTATTTGTTTTAAGTTTTTTGTTATACATGTATCTTCTAAAGATGGATTAGTATTATCGCTAGGATGATTGTGAATACAAATAATTGCACTAGCATTTACTAAATATGCTTCTTTAAAAATATCTCTAGGATGAATCATACTTTTATTCACCGTACCCACAAATAAAAGTTTATCTTTTATAATTTTATGACTAGAGTCTAAATATAAACAATAAACTTGTTCCTTATTCCAATCCATTTTATCTTTAAAATATTCAAAAACAATATCAGGACTTGTAAATTTTTGTCCTGATATTTTTATCTTTGTCATATTGACTCTTCTTGCCAGTTCGTTAAAAGCTAAAATAGTACATGCCTTTACTTTACCAATCCCTTTTATATTAATTAATTTTTCATAGTTTAAATCTTTAAGACCATCTATTCCTTTTGATTCTGTAAGAATCTTTAAAGCTAAACTTCTAACGGACATTTCTTTATAACCAGAATTTAATAATATCGAAAGTAATTCTTCATTACTTAAATTTTTCTCACTACAAGAAAGTAATCTTTCCCTTGGTCTATCATCTTCTGGTATATCTTTTATTTTTACACTCATACTTCTCACTTCCTTTATGTATTAATTATTTCTTCATATTTTGCTAAAACTTGATTGCATATAACTTTAATTGTATCTACGTTTGTTGTTTCAGCAAGTATATTATCATATTGACCTAATATAGTTAAAAAGCCTTCATTGTCTGCTCTTTTTTCTTTTATATATGCATCATAACCTTTATCATTAAAATATTTTTTTATTTTTTCCGCATTTTCCTTATTTTTTGTAATTCCCACATATGCATAATAAATATTATCTTCCTTACTATAAATATAATTTTCAAATGAAGTCATTGCGGTCTTCATCGATTCCATAGAAGAATAAGCACCATGCTGAATATAATAAATTTTTTCACTTCCTCTATTTAATTTTATAGTTCCCAAATCATCATATTGATTTATAAAAAAGTTAGCCATAAATAATCCAATAACAAGCGCAAGTGCGACTGGAAAAACATATTTCTTCATAATAATCACCATAACCATTTTAATAAAAATGTATTATGTTTATTGTCGAACTAACTGATTAATTAAAAGTTTAAATAATTTTTTAATTGACATCTCTCCTTTCCTTTATTCCTCTATTAATATGATACGAGAAAAGTCTACGATTTCCTTTTTGCAAAATAAAAAAACTAGAGTTTTTTCTCTAGTTTAAAAATTTCTTTTTCTTAAGAAAGAAGGAATAACATTACTATCATCGTCTTCAGTAATATCTTCCATTAATCCATCGCGACGTCCGTGAGATGGTACTTCTTTTTTCTTATCATCGAATCCTGTTGCAATTACAGTAACAATGATTTCATCATTTAAGTTTTCATTAATAACTGCACCAAATATTGTATTAATATCTGTATTTGCTGATTTTCTAATTGCTTCTGCTGCTTCTTCAACTTCAAATAATGTTAAATTAGATCCACCAGTTACGTTAATAATAGCATCAGTAGCTCCTGAAATACTTGTTTCAAGTAATGGTGATAAAACAGCTTGATTAGCAGCTTCAATAGCTCTATCTTCACCTACTCCAATACCAATACCAATTAAAGCATTTCCTCTTTTTTCCATAACAGCTTTAACGTCAGCAAAGTCTAAGTTGATAAGACCTGCTACTGCTATAAGGTCAGAAATAGATTGTACACCTCTTCTTAAAACATTATCTACTTCTTTAAATGAATCTAAAAGTGGAGTTGATTTATCAATAATTTCTCTTAAGCGATCATTTGGAATAACAATTAGTGTATCAACATGTTTTTTTAGTTCTTCAATACCAGCTAATGCTTGATCCATTCTTTTTTTACCTTCAAAGGTAAATGGTTTTGTTACAATACCAACAGTTAATGCGCCTTTAGCTTGTGCAATATCAGCGATTACTGGAGCTGCACCTGTTCCAGTTCCTCCACCCATTCCACAAGTGATAAATACCATATCAGCACCATCAATTGCAGTTTCAAGCTCTGCTTTTGATTCTAATGCAGCTTCTTTTCCTATTTGAGGATTTGCTCCTGGACCTAATCCATTTGTTAATTCTTCACCAATTTGAATTTTATGTTCTGCTAAAGAATTATTTAAAACTTGTAAGTCTGTATTAGCAACTATAAAATCAACACTTTTTACTCCTGTTTCAATCATTCGGTTAACGGCATTATTTCCTCCGCCACCTACACCTATTACTTTAATATTAGCTAAACGATCCATTTCTAATCCATTCATTGTATTTTCCTCCTATTCACCGAAAAAGTATCCAAACACTTTACCTAACATCGAATCCCCTGATATATTTGAATTCCTGTCTGGTGATGATAAACTTTCCATATCGTTTTTATCTAGCATAGAATAATCAGAGCCTTCTGTTTTTAATACATCAACAAAGTATAAAATACTACCTAAGGCTACTGAATATTTATTATGTCTAACACCCATAGTTTTTATATTACCAATTTTAATATGATTATGCAAGACATCATTAAGTAAATATTCTAAATCTCTGATTTCACTGGCTCCGCCAGATACTATTATATACTGAATTTGCCTATTTGTTAAGAGATTTATGTCTTTTTTTACTAAAGTTAAAATTTCAAAAAGTTCTTCCATAACAATTTCTGTTAATTCTAATTGTGAAATTTTTATCTTTTCTTTATTTTTAGTTTCTACTTCTATAAAACTATTTTGACTACAGTTTTTCTTATATGCAAGTGCAAAAGTTTCTTTAATTCTTTTAGCATCATCTAAAGATAAACCAAATATCTTAGCTATTCTTTGATCAATATCTCGTCCACCCTTTTGAACTATTGAACTTTTAACTGGTAAACACCTATTGTAAAGAGTTACTGTTGTTGTTTCAGAACCCATATCAATACCAATACCAACATTTTCATACATGTCCTTTGTTTTATATGTAAAGATATTACTAATTGGTCCTAATGTTATATCAGTAACTTCAATTCCTAAATCCTCTAAAACTGTAACTACAGAATAAATATTTTTTTTAGGAGCTGTCGCCATAATAGCTCTTGCGAATAATTTTTCTCCTGGAAATCCAGAAGGTGTTTTTAACACTGACCTATCATTAATTTTAAAGTCAATTGGAAGTACTGTAACAAACTCTTGGCTTTGAGGAATTTTACCTCTAACGCCATCTTTATATGTATTCATTATATCTTGTCCAGTGATTACATCACCTTCTATTTTAGCTTCACCTTTAATTAATGAATACTCTGTAAAATATGATGGAATAACAGCAAGTAATTTTTCTATTTTAAATCCTAGCATACCTTCTACTTTATCAAGCGCTGAAGTAATACATTCTTTAGCTGCAATTGGATCAGTAATTAATCCTTTTTTTATTCCATGTGATGGAACACTTGCCGCTGCTAAAAGATTTAATTTTCCTTTATAAAGTTCACATACAACTATTTTAACTGTATCGCTTCCAAGATCAATACTAGAATATACTTGCTTCATACCATTATCACCTACAGTCTATTAACAATTATACTATACTTTTTTTAAAAAGTAAAAGAAATTAACATATTTTTTATAGATTTTTCTTTGATTTTTCTATAAAAAAAGAGCCTTAGCTCAATATTTTAAAATATTCTCCTGAATCTAAATATAAAATTCCTTTTTTATTATCGAATTTTTTTATTATTTCTAAATATTTATCAATTTTACTATATTTATCTAGTGTTAAATAAACATAATTTCCATCATTCATAGTGATTAAAAATCTTTCTTCATCAACATCATTTGGATCGTATTTAATTTCACTCATTCTAGTTAAAATAGAATAATCAATAGCATTCATTTCTGCTATAAAGTTTTTATATATTTTATCTGGAATATAATTAATTACTGTTGGAACTGAAAAGTTCTCATTGATTTCTTTTTTATCACTTAAAACAGTTTTACTATTAGGAACATAATAATAAAGTGGTAAATTTTCTTTTACTTCAATGGTTACTGTTGTAAACCACTTTTTTGATACTTTTGCATCTGTGATAAAACTATTTTTAGTTAATCTTTTTTCAATTGTACTAGAAAAATTTGAAAAAGTTTCTGGGTATTCATCAAGTCCAGCTAATTTAATAATTTGCCAATCACTATAAAAGGAATTATTTTTAACAATAATAGATTTTATTTTTATTGTACTTAACAGTGACATAATAGCAAGCACTATTAAAACAATAATAAAAAATACAAAAACATTACGCATTTTTAACTTTCTTTTTTTTGCTTTGGCCTTTGCCATAGTATCACCACATATATTATAACAAAATAGTTACTAAATTAATAGAAAAAATTAATTTTGATGTGTAAAAAAGTATCGACAAAATCGATACTTTATTCTTTTATTGAATCATAAATTATTTCTGCACTATTAGATACTTTAAATGGTTTTAAATTGTTTTTTATGCTTTCTATTTTTTTATCGTCATTTAAAGTTTTATCTATCATTTCTACAACACTATCAATATTAGTATCTTTTTCTTCTAGTAAAAGTGCAGCATCTTTACTAACTAAATCCATAGCATTTTTATATTGATGATTGTTCGTTACAAATGGAGATGGAATTAAAATTGAAGGAATTTCTAAAGAGATAATCTCACTTAATGAAGAAGCTCCGGCTCTTGTAACTAATAAATCAGTAACTTTCATAAGTCTACTCAGATTCTCGTAAAAATCTATTACTTTAACATTTTTAGGGAATTTTAAATCTTTAAATTTTTCATACTCCCCTTTTCCAGTTATAAATAATATTTCATAATTTTTATTTTCAAATTTATTCATGTTATTTAAAAGTGTTTTATTAATTCTTCCAGCACCTAACGAGCCCATAACAAATACTACTAATTTTTTGTTCGGATCTAATCCCAATTCTCTTTTATTTGCTTTTTCAGTTTTAAGAGCATCTTCGGAACAAGGGTTTCCACTAAAAACAACCTTTCCATGTTTAAAATGTGCTGCACTTGATTTAAAAGAAACAAATACTAAATCACTATAATTACTAAGCATTAAATTAGCTTTACCTGGAACACTATTTTGCTCGTGAATTGCTGTTTTATAGCCTAGCTTTTTAGCACATTTAATAACTGGTACTGTTACATACCCACCTACTCCAATAACAATATCTGGATTAAAATCTTTAATTAATTTTTTACACTTTTTATTTGCTTTCAATAAACATTTTATTGTTTTATAGTTTTTAGTTAAATGTTTTCTATTAAATCCATACATTTCAATTGGTTCAAAGGGAATACCTTTTGCAGGAACAATATCTTTTTCCATTCTATTATGAGTACCAATATATAAAAACTCGCTATCAGGTTCTTTTTCCTTTATTTTATTTATAATTGCCAAAGCAGGATAAATATGTCCTCCTGTTCCGCCAGCACTAATTACTACACGCATGAATAATCACACCTTTCACTAATAGTATACCATAATAATATAAGAAACTTTACTACTTTAACTGTTTTATTTCATCACATTTACAATTATGTATAATAAGTCTTTTCTCTAATCCCTTTAAACTTTGATTAGTTTTGATTAGTGATTATTGTTTTTTGATTTACAAAATAAAAACTAAACAATAATGATAAAAATACTAAAAATAGTGCGTAAATTAAAAACTTAAAGAAATAAAAATAGATATTTATATTTCCTAAATTCATTACTAAATTTACTGAATAATATATAAAACTACTAATTAACATTATTAAAACAATAGAAATTACGAAAGCACTAAAACAAACAAATATACTTTCAAAAAAAAGCATTTTAAAAAAATTAAAATCAGTAAATCCAAAAGATTTTAAAATTCCTATTTCATTTTTTCTTATGTTTAAATTACTTACACTTATGCTTATAATTCCAGTAAAAACTAAAAGTAAAATGAAAATCATAAAACTGAACATTAAAATTTTAATCCCAAAACAAATAGCACCTATTATTTTTAATGATTTTTTCGCATCAAAATATTCAAAATTTGCTTCTATTTTAGAAGTATCAATCTTCCCTTTATAAAGTAAAACTGAAGATTTTTCACAATCAAAATCTGGTACATTTATTACCACATTATTACTAGTTGTATAATTTTCTAAATAAGATGGAATTCTTTCATTTAATTTTATATTTTCTATTGTTTTCTCATCTAAATTAACATTTATATTTTTAGAAAACAGTTTTTCATTATAATGAATTAATTTCTCATTTCTTAAGATATTTTCATTAATTCTATTTAATACAAACGTATTTCCTTTGTCATAATTAACTACCATAACATTAATTAAATCATGATAATTATCTTTGTTAATATAACTTTTTTTATCTATTTTTGTTTTGTATAAACACATTTCAAATGACATATAATCATTTATATTATTTTTCTTTAAAAGATCTTTAAAATCATACATTCCATTAACAATAATTTCGCCATCATAATTAGGTTTTGTAACATATTTATCTATGGCTTTTTCAGAGTATGTAAAAATCAAATAGAAGGAAATAAACAGTGAAAGTGAAATCCAAATACATCTGGTAATAACTTTATATCTTTTTTTATTTCTCCTATAACTTATATATGCCATTAGTCCTTCTACTCCAAGTAAATTTAAAATCTGTTTTTTATATTTTAATTTTATATTTTTAAAATTCCCTTCAATATTTTTAATTAAATTTTTTCTAGATAACTTTAAAAGCGGTAACACTTTCGCACATATAATTACTGATAAAATAAATAGTAAACCGATTAATAAAAATGAAATATATATATCAAACGATATAGTTATAACTTGCAATTTATTATTTAGTACATTTAATAATAACTTAGTAATAAATACGCTAAATCCAAAAGAAATTAAAACAGAAATTAAACTAATTATCAAAGATTCCAAAAAAGATATTTTAATAATTTCGCCTTTAGTCATTCCTAGTGAATTTAAAATACTATATCTTTTTAAATTTAACTTATTTTGAATATCAAAAATATTTTTAATTACAATAAATGAAAATAATGAAATTATTGATAAAATAACAAAGATTATTTTAATCAAAAAATTATTAGGACTTATTCCATAAAGTGATAATAACGCTTTATTATAAGTACAATTTTCCTCACATATTTTTTCGCCATATTTATATGCTTTACTTGGATTAGTAAATGTAATATAACTTTTATTATTTTTGATTTCAATTTTATCTATCTTAGATGTATCTTTAATATAAGTCCTATTAACAATAACATGATAATCTCCGATATTGTCTTTAACTTCACTTATCAAAGTATTTCTAAGACTAGAAAAAACCATTAAAGTAACAAAGATTAATGTACTTGAAATACCAATAGATAACATTGTTATTATCGTTAAATGTTTATTTTCTTTAATACTTGAACTTATTATTTTTCTTTTCATATTTACTTTCTACAACTTTTCCATCTCGTATTTTTATTATTCTAGTAGCGTATTTTAATAATTCATTATCATGAGTAACCATAAGTATTGTTTTTCCTCTTTTATTGCATTTTTTCAAATATTCCATTATTTCAATTGATGATTTAGAATCTAAATTACCTGTTGGTTCATCAGCTAAAATAATTTTTGGATCATTAATAAGTGCTCTTGCAATTGCTACTCTTTGCTTTCCCCCACCTGAAAGTTCATAAGGCATACTATCCAATTTATCTTCTAAAGATAAAATACTTATTATATCTTTTAGATTGTCTTTTTTTCTTCCACTAATATATGTAGGAAGTAAGATATTCTCTTTAACAGTAAGTGCTGGAAGTAAATTATATGATTGAAATACTAAGCCAATATTTTCTCTTCTAAAAAAAGCTAAGTCTTTATTATTTAATTCAAAAATATTTGTATTATTTATTTTTACTATTCCATCTGTTGGTTCATCAATACCACATAATAAGTGCAATAAGGTACTTTTACCACTCCCGCTTTTACCAACAATCATTACAAACTCCCCTTTTTTTATTCTTAAAGATACATTGTTAAGTGCAAATGTATTATCATATTTTTTTGTAAGATTTTTAATCTCAATTATATTCAATCTATCATCCTCCTACTAATATGATATTTTTTAAATACACCTATTTCCTTTTTTTCTAGAGAACTTTTTTTAAAATATATATTTTCTTATTTTATTTTTTAAAACATTTTTTCGCTTTACATCATTTTTCCTATTTTATTTGTAACTATGAGCTATTTTATAATATAATTTTAATAGGATGATATCCTAGTAGTTTTAAGGAGGGATCTTTATGTGTGGAATTGTTGGTTATGTCGGCAATAAAAACGCAGTCAACTCAATTATGAGTGGTTTAAAATCATTAGAATATAGAGGCTATGATTCGGCAGGTATCGCTTATTATGATAAAGAATTTAAAATCATTAAAGCAGAAGGAAAGCTTAATAATTTAGAAAAAAAAATAAATGGACTTAATTCTAACATTGGGATTGGTCATACTAGATGGGCAACTCATGGAAAACCTACAGTAGAAAATGCTCATCCTCATAAAGTAGGAAAATTCACTATAGTTCATAACGGAATTATAGAAAATTATGATTCATTAAGAAAATTACTTGTAAGTGATGGATATACATTTAAATCAGAAACAGATACTGAAGTTGTAGCTGCTTTGCTTGATAAATTTTATAGTGAAAAAGCAGATATTTTAAAGGTAATATCTGAAGCTAGAAAATTACTTATTGGAAGTTATGCATTTGGAATTTTATGTGATGATTACAAAGATAGTTTATTTGCACTTAGAAAAGACAGCCCACTTATAGTAGGTATTGGTGAAAATGAAAACTTTATTGCATCAGATGTTCCAGCTATTTTAAAATATACAAATAAATATATATTAATTGATGAAGGTGAAATTGTTGAAATTAGTAATAAAGTTAAAATTTACGATGAATATTTTAATATAAAAGAAAAAGAAATTTTAACTTTTGATGGGGATTTAGAATCGGCTGAAAAAGGCGGTTATGAACACTTCATGCTTAAAGAAATTCATGAAGAGCCTAATGTATTTAAAAATTCTACAATCCCATTTTTAAAATTTGGATTAGAAAGTCTTTTAAGTAGAGATTTTTCCAAATACACTTCTATTGATATAGTAGGATGTGGTAGTGCCTATCATGCTGGACTTGTAGGTAAAAGTTTAATTGAAAGCTATGGTATGAGAGTTAATGTTTATGTAGCTAGTGAATATAGATATCAGAAATTATTTACTAATAAAAATAGTTTAGTTATTTTAATTTCACAATCAGGAGAAACTGCGGATACTTTAGCGTGTTTAAGAAAGGTAAAAGAAAAAGGAATTGATACATTAGGTATTGTTAATGTAGTTGGTTCCTCAATTGCTAGAGAGGCAGATTCTACCATTTATATTAAAGCGGGGCCAGAAATATCTGTAGCTACAACTAAAGCTTATTTTGCACAAGTTGCTATTCTAGGGTTACTTGCTTTAAATATTGGTTATTCAAGAGAAGAACTTTCTGAAAATCAGTTAGAAGAAATATTAAAAAAATATTCTACTTTCCCAGAAATAATTGAACAAGTTATCAACTATGAATACAGTGAAATTTCAAATAGTATTTATAATTATGAAACATGCTTCTTTATTGGAAGATTAATTGACTATTCACTTTGTTTAGAAGGATGTCTTAAATTAAAAGAAATTTCTTATATAAATAGTATTGCTTATCCTGCTGGAGAGTTAAAACATGGAACCATTTCATTAATTGAAGATGATATTCCAGTATTTGCAGTTGTTACTGATAAAACAATAGCTGATAAAACAATAAGCAATATTAAAGAAGTAAAAGCTAGAGGGGCTAAAGTAATTTTAATAATTACTGAAGATTTGGATGATGATTTTGATTTCACAGATTATAAAATTGTAATCCCAAATGTAAACAAAATTTTAAATCCACTATTAGTCACTATTCCACTTCAAATAATTTCATACGAAGTGGCTAAACTAAGAAAATGTGATATTGATAAACCGAAAAATTTAGCAAAATCTGTTACAGTAGAATAAAAAAAGATCCAGAAATTTTCTGGATTTTTTATGCAATTCTTTTATACATATACACAGTTATATATGGTGATAAATTAGTAAAAGATGTCCCACTACCAGACGATCCTGTTATATTAGCAACAGTTGTAATGTTGTGGGTATGAGCTCCATTACTTCCTGTAGTACTTGCATTAGTTTTAATATTATGTGTATGGGCACCTGAGTTTGCTGTTGCTGAAGTTGTACCAAAACTTGTGGTTGTAGAAACTTTCCATACTATTCCCCAAACATTTAAATTACCTGCATCATCTGCATACCTTAATGCATGTGTATGAGAACCTGCTGATTCTGCTGTTCCTGTTAATACTGGGATGCTGTGCTGATGTGCTCCTGCGCTAGCAGCTGAGCCAGTTAATGCTGGAATACTATGTGTATGTGAAGGCAAATTTGATGTTGTTAAAGAAATTGAAGAAACTCCACCTATTTTATTTACAGTATTAAAATTACTGTCATTTTCATCTACACCAATTAAAGTCCTACCGCTTCCATAGGCTTCCCATGTACCACCCAATGCTGCACCTACTTCTGAAGCTTTAGAGTAAGTTGTTGTTTCATATATACTTCCTATTGGATAAGTTTTATCTAACCTAGTTTCTACTAAATGATCTACTTCTTTTTTTAGTTCTTCTATTTTTGTTTCAATATCTAAGGCAAAAACATTGTTTAAACCTAAAAAACACATAGAAAATATTAATAATAATTTTTTCACTTTTTTCCTCCTAACTAATTCTTTTATACATATATACTGTTATATATGGATTTAAATTTGTAAAAGCTGTTGCACTACCTAAATTCCCTGTAACGCCTTCTTTCAATGAAATACTATGAGTATGATCACCATTGCTTATTACATTGCTGGCTATGGTTTTTATACTATGAGTATGAGCACCTGTTGTTTGTGTCCCATTTGTATCAGTAAATCTTGTTTCATTTGAATTCTTCCATGTTGCGCCCCATACATTTAAATTACCATTATCATTGGCAATTCTTAAAGCGTGAGTATGAGATCCTGCTGACTCTGCTGTACCAGTTAGTGATGGGATTGAATGAGTATGAGTTTCTGTTTTAGCAGCTGTTCCTGAAAGCACTGGAATACTATGAGTATGATTTGGTAAATTGGTAATTGCTAGTGTATTTGTTTTTGTTCCACCAGTTTTATTTACTACATTAAAATTAGAGTCATTAACATTTACTCCCATTAAAGTTTTTCCTTTTCCATATACTTCCCAAGTACCTCCAAGCATTTCAGAAATTTGTAAAACATTTGAAATAGATGTTGAAATATATATACTACCAATTGGATAGGCACTATTTAAGAAATCACTTTCGTATGTTTCTTTTTTCGTTTTTATTAATTCATATATTTGTTCATATGAGTCATTTAATTGTTCATCAGTTAATTTATACTCTTTATTATTACCAGCTAAATCTGTTACTCTTATCTTTATCTTACTTAAATAAAAATTGTCTATATTATATTCACTTGTTGTTCCTTTATCTTTATATAAGCCTCCACTTTCTGATAACTCATATTTTACTATCTCTGTTTCATCTGTACATGTTGCTTTTATTT
>CASPVX010000015.1 GCA_949425575.1 uncultured Bacilli bacterium | reverse complement strand
TGTTGGTACAAAAGCACGATTAATTGTAAATATGTATGGGAATGCTAATCATTTACATACAGTAACTACAACAGAAAATACAACTGGAAGTAATGGTTCACATAAACATGACATTACAACGATAAAAGGTGTTTCGGAGAGTGTTGGAAAAGCAAAATCATTTACAAACATTTCATCGTATATAACTGTTTATATGTGGAAAAGGATAGGATAGGAGGAACAATGAAAAAAATATTATTTACACTTATACTTTGCTTTACAATAATTTGTAATGCTCATGCTTATAGTATAGAAAATGAATTGACAGAGTTGAAAGCAAATATGGAGATTTTTAGAAAAGAAATATCTGAAATAAAAGAAACTAGATTAGATAAAACTTACCCTATAGGAAGCATATATGAAACGACTGAATATTCAAGTGTTTTAGAAGTTCAAAATGCACTAGGTGGGACTTGGGAAGTCTATGCTTCAGGAAAAACATTAATTGGTGTAGATGAAAATAATACAAATTTTAATGTTGTAAATAAGACTGGAGGTAGTGATACAATAACTTTATCGATAGATAATTTGCCAGGTCATTCCCATGATATACCAGCACTTTCAGGAACTGCTAAAGCAGGGACGACTGCAACTACAGGTGGAAATCATACCCATAGTATTCCAGTGCTTTCGGGAAAAACATCAGAAGCAGGATCACATGTGCATAATAGTTGGACTCTTGCTAATCAAGCAAATGGAACACCTGTTACTGAAAATAAAAATGGTTTTAGTGCTTCTGCTTATGCATGGATAACTGCTGGTACAAAGGCAAACGGTGGCTCATTTGTAGATCAAGCAGGATCGCATTCGCATACAGTAACTACAACAGCAAGTACCACAGGCAGTAATGGAGCACACACTCATACAATAACAACCACAGCAAATACTTCAGGCTCTGTAGGTAGCGCCACACCATTTACAAATCTTCAGCCATATATAACTGTATATAGATATCAAAGAATAGCATAATAAAAAAATAGAATCATAAAACGGTTCTATTTTTTAATTTTTATAAAATATATGAATTTAGTTAATTGAAATATAAAACATTATCAGAAAAGGGAAATTTGTTATATGAAAATGGTAAATTGAAAGGTAAAATTAATACCAAAATGACAAAGTCGTCATTTGTATTAATTTTTAAAGTAATGTATAGTAGATCGAGGAGGTGTTTGGAATCTCTATCGTTGTCTGTCCACTTATGAATAATAAGGAGGCCTGGTACTTATGACAAAAAAAGATTTTTTAATTCTAGTATTGTTAATAATTATCATTTTGTTGATTTTACCTCAGGGGGTTTAATGGATAAAAAAATGACATCAAACTAGTAATAGTTTAATGTCTATTCAAATGAATTTTGGGTAGACATTGATATGTTTCAATATCTCCACTAAATAAAATATAACATAATTGTTTAAAATATACAATAATAAAAGCAGATAATTAATCTGCTTTTATTTTCCCCATTTAAAAATATTACTAAGTTGTGTAGAATTATTATACATAAAATAAAGTGTATTATTAGTAATTAGTTCTAAATCACCAACATATTCAATGGCTTTTGCTCCAAATCTAAGTTTGAATTCATTTAAACCTTTGTATCTATCATTTAATTCTTTATATTTATTAGGATTTCTATTATCTATAATTCCACCCAAATTGAAACTTTTGTAACCTAGATTAGCATATGTACCAATTAATTTCCATAAAAGTAGGTGTTTAGCATTGAATTTTTTAAAACTAGGGTTATATCCATCCATAACTAAATAAACTTCTCCTTGCCATCTTATAACAAGCGCAGAAGATAAGATAATTCCATCAGGGTATTCTCTTAATAAAGAAATAGCTTCTTCTAATTGTTTTTTGATGGCTTGAAATGTTTTATCAAGCGATATTTTTTTATCTATAAGTTTTTGTTTATTTTTCCCTAAATTATTTAATAATAATTCGCTTAAAGAATTTACTTCTATTTCACAATTTTCATATAATGATTGTACTTTTTTTAAATATGCGGTTGTATCTAGTTTACTATAATAAAAATCAATTAAATTATCTTTGTGAAAGAATGAATATAAATCTTTAAAGTATTTTAAATCTCTAGGGTATTTATTCTTTGTGTGTAAATATAAATATTCTAAATTAGATTCATCACCACGATATATTTTAATCCCGTCACTATCTGCACTTCTTATTTTTGTTCTAAATGATTTATCAATATCCATAAATAATTGTTCAAATGGTTTTGTTAAATCAATTGTAGCTTCGAATCTAGGTTTTAAAGCTTCAAAAAAATTATTATATCCTAAATGATGGTATCCTAATTTTCCAAGATGATTAAATATAGAATCATAATAAATATTTTGATTAATAACTTTATAGTTACTATCATAAATGTATCTAATAATCATTGGATTTATTTTAACAGCAACTACATCATTTTTTCCTAAATATTGTTTGATTTCTTTTGTAAATATTTCCAGTAGTGCAGTGTCATTATAATCAATTAAAAATCCTCTAGGAGCATAAGCGTATTTAAAACCATTTGTTTTTTGTATAAGAATCAAGGAAGCGGCTTTTATTTCATCATTGTCTATTAGACCTAAAAAAACAGTGTAAAAATCTTGTTCATTCATTGTAAAAGCATAATATGTTGTTTGATAAATTGATGAAGGTCTAAAACTAGAAGCGAAGTTTTTAAATTCATTATTTGTTAACTGTTTTATATACATAAAGCCATCTCCTTATAACGGAACTATTATACCATAAAATGAAAAGACTTAAAAGTTTTAAGCCTTTTTGTAACTGTCACACATTGTTGCTTCTTTAGCTTCTTCTTTTGAAGAACTACATACTTTAATTTTAGTTAATTTGCACTCGTCTTTATCACAATTGCAGTGTTTGCAATCATGAACATCGCAATTTATTTTTTGATCTTTCATAATTTTACCTCCTAAAATTAGAATGTATATCTTAAGTATAAATATACATATTTTAAAAAAAAACTAATATACTTAAATGGTGATAAAATGGACAAAGTTGGAATACCAAGAAACATCTTTTATTATTATGATAAAGATATAGTAGAAACATTTTTAAGTGAATTAAAAATACCTTATATAGTTAGTCCACACACAAATAAAAAAATATTAGAAGATGGGCTAAAATTAGCTTCTGATGAAATGTGTTTATCCTTTAAAATTTATCTAGGTCATATCAATTATTTAAAAGATAAGTGTGATTATGTTTTTGTACCTAGAATGTGTAATTTAGGATCTGATAATCAGATGTGCACTAACTTTATGAGTGCATATGATATTGTAAATAATTTATTTGATATAAAAATTTTAAATTATGATATTGATTACGATAGTAAACATTTTTTAAAAAAGGGACTATTTAAAATAGCAAATGAATTAAAATGTCCTAGTGGAAAGATAAGAAAAGCATATAAAGTAGCTTTAAAAACTTATAAAGATAAGAAAAAAAGAGAAATTTCTATAAATGAAGGAAATTTGAAAAATAATAAAATTAAAATTTTAATTGTTGGACATCCTTATAATGTTTATGATGATTTTATAGGATCGTCTATTATAAAATATTTGAAACAAAACGATGTAGAAGTGATTTTTTCTGATAGATTTGATAGTGAAATAACTAATAAATTAAGTAAAAAAATAAGTAAAGAGCTTTATTTTAAGTTTTCAAAGGAAAATATCGGAAGTATTATTTATGCTAAAGATAAAATTGATGGAGTCATATTTTTATCAACATTTCCTTGTGCTCCTGATAGTTTAGTAACTGAGATAACTGAAAGGAGTATAGATATACCTAATATTAATTTAATTATAGATGATAATGCTTCATTTGCTGGATTAGAAACAAGATTAGAGAGTTTTTTAGATGTTTTAAAGGAGAGAAAAAATGACTAAAATAGCATTTCCTTATATTGGCGATTACCATGTTCCAGCAAAATTTTTTATTGAAAAAGCATTAGGCAAAGAAGTAATAATGCCACCAAAAATAACTAAAAAAACTGTTGAAATTGGAAATAAAAATAGTCCTGAGTTTGTATGTAGTCCTTTTAAATATACTTTAGGTACATTGATAGAGGCATTAGAAATGGGGGCAGATACATTAATTCAATTAGGTGGCGGATGTAGATATGGATATTACGCAGAAGTACAAGAAAAAATTTTAAAAGATTTAGGTTATAATTTTGAAATGGTAAATTTAATTAATAATGGAAAACCAAATTTTTTAGGAATTTATAGGAAATTGAAAAAAATATCACCTAAAATTAGTATTTTTAAATTTATATATTATGGATTTTTAACTAGTAAAATGGTTATTTATATGGATATTATTGATAGTTATATAAGAGAAAATATCGCTTTTGAGTTAGAGGAGGGTTCTTTTGAATCTTTAAAAAAACTAATGCTTTTAGATTTTTCTAAAATAAATAATTTTAAGGAACTTAAAAATAAGTTTAATTATTATAAAGAGGAATTTAGAAAACTAAAAGTAAGAAAGCCAAATGACTTTTATAAAGTTGGAATCATTGGAGAACTATATACAATAATGGAACCAGCTTCTAATTATTATTTAGAAAAAGAACTAGCTAAACATAAAATAGAGATTAAAAGATTTACGAATGCTACATACTTACTTTTTGAGAAAAAAAGATTTGTTAAAAAAAATATTAAACATGTGAATATAAAATATAAAATGGGAGCAGATGCAACTGATAATATAATAAGAACTCAGTATTTATGTGATGAAAAATATGATGGAATTATTCATATAAAATCATCTTTCTGTACGCCAGAGATAGCAGCAATGCCTATTATTTCAAAAGTTGCTAGTGATAATAATGTTCCAGTATTATTTTTTAGTTTTGATACAAATACTATAGAAACAGGAGTGCATACAAGGCTAGAAGCATTTTATGATATGTTAGAAATGAGGAAGAGAAAATGAAAGACTGTTATTTAGGCGTAGATATTGGATCGATATCTACAAAAGGTGTAATTATCGATGATGAAAATAATATTATAGTTTCTGATTATATATGGACTGAGGGTAGTCCTACTAAAGCTGCTACAAAATTAGTATCTATCTTAAAAGATAGATTACCAGAGAATTGTGTTATAAAAGGAATTGGAACAACAGGTAGTGCTAGAAAACTAGTGGGATTACTCTTAGATGCTAATATTGTAAAAAATGAAATAACAGCTCATGCAGTAGGGACACTTACTTTTTATCCAGATGTAAGAACAATTTTAGAAATAGGTGGGCAAGATTCTAAAATAATTATTTTAGAAAATGGTATTATTACAAATTATGCAATGAATACTTTATGTGCTGCAGGAACAGGTGCATTTTTATCTAGTCAAGCAAAAAGATTAGGAATAGAAATAAATGATTTTGGAACATACGCTCTAAAAAGTAAAAATCCTACTAAAATAGCTGCTAGATGTACTGTTTTTGCTGAATCAGATTTAGTTCATAAAGCACAAGTCGGTTATTTAAAAGAAGATATAATCGCAGGACTTTGTAAAAGCGTTGTATTAAATTATTTAAACAATGTGGCAAAAGGAAAGAAAATAAAAACACCAATTATATTCCAAGGTGGCGTTTCAAAAAATAAAGGAGTAGTTAAATACTTTAGAGAAGTTTTAAATGAAGACGTTATAGTAGACGAAAATGGGCATTTAATGGGAGCTATTGGAATTGCAGTATTAGCCCGTAAAAATAAAATCGGAAAAACTTATTCTTTAAATGTAAAAAATATTAAATTTGAAACAAAAGCAAGAGAATGTTTGGGATGTTCTAATAATTGTGAACTTTTAAAAGTATATAAAAATAACGAATTAATAGATAGTTTTGGAAGTAAATGTGGCAAATTCTAAGAATCCTAAAGTGATTCTTTTTTTGTTTCCAAGATATACAATAAAATGTCAAATAAATTAAAATTAGTTAATTTTCCCCTTGCAAATATGCTGGGGGGGGGGGGTATAATATCAATGTAAGGAGGAAATAATGGAAAAAATATTTAAAAACAAAAGAAATATACTAATTGTAATGTTCGCGCTAGTAGTAATGATGGGAATAGGATTTGCAGGCTTTAGTCAGCAATTGCAAATCAAAGATACATCAGGTATTGATTCAAACTGGGATGTGTATATTAAAGAAGTGCAAGTAGGAACAGAAGAAGAAGGAACAAAAGTAGGAGGAGTTACAGGGACAGGTACTGTAGAAAATAAAATCACAGCAAAATTAAACACAGATTTAAAATATCCAGGAGATAGTATGACTTATACTATCATAGTAGCTAATGATGGAAATATAGATGCAGAAGTAGAGAAAGTAGAACTAAAAGCAGAAAAGAAAAATACAGTAATAAAGTATAGCATCATTGATGAAGCAAATATACAATATTTAAATGCAGGAGAAACAAAGTCATTTAAAGTAAAAGTAGAATATGATCCAGAAAAAACAGGAACAGCAAAAGATGAAGAAAAATCAAATAAACTAACACTAACAGTAGATTATGTTCAAAAAGGAACAGGAAGTGGAACTTATATTCCTGGGGGAAGCACTGATGATTTTACTGGAGTAGTATATAGTAGAAATGTATTGGATAATGAAGATTCAGATTTCCAAACAGATAAATGGAAAAAAGAAAACCTTATTTGGAATGGTGATTTAATAGAAAAAGTAAAAGAATATACTGAAAATTATGAATCGTTAAGTAGTAAATATTTTTTTAAACACATAATAAATAATAATACAATAGAATCAACTGAAATATGTTTTGTAACTGATACACTACATTGCATGAAATTCAATGATAGTCAAAATAGTGCAGCATTATTAGAAAGTCAGGGCGCATGGTTTACTAATAATGGCGGTGTTTGTTCATTAGGAAATGAATCAGCACGTTGTATATATCGTGATGATAATTCTACTAGTGTTCAAGTCAATGAAAATGGTACAATTATAATATCTGATGCTTATGTTGCTTGTGAGTTTTATGAGGATAGTAGTGCAGGTTGCGTTAAATTGCAATAAGTAATTTGTTTAATAAATAAAAAAATTAATGAATAATATTTAACTTTAATTAATAGAAAGTCATAATGTGCTATAACTTATGACTTTTTATATTATTCCTTTTGATTTTCCTCACTTTTGTGGTATAATAATAACCAATTTTGTGAGGTGTTTAATATGATGAGTAATGAGATGAATTCTATAGAAGCAAAAATAAAAAGTTTTATTGAAAAAATTAATACATTAGAATCTCAAAAAAGGGAAGAAGAAGCAAGAATTGAAAAACATGAACAAACTAAAGCAGAGATTGAAATGCAAGATGAATTGATTTATAAACATGCAAATGAAATAAATGCAGCAAAAAATGATTTAAGTGAAAAAAAACGTAGATTTGATTTTCTAAAAAAAATAGAACGTGCTTGTATGCTATTTTCAAAAATTATCATTCCAGGCGGGTCATTATTTTCCTTAGGAGTGATAATATTTAATGGTGTGGTAGCTGGCATGGTATCGTTGCTTATTTTTATCGCATTAGAAATTGCATCAATTTCATTATCAGTTTCCGTTTTTAAAAAGTATAAAAAATTAAATGGTGAAATGATGGGTATGGAAAACAACTTAGAAGATTATAAAGAATTATTAAAGGGAAGTGCAGAAGCAAAAAAACATTTAACCGATATGTTGTTATCAAAAGAAACAGAACAACTAAGTCATATAAATTTAGCTAATATACAAGAAAATATTACTTATTATGAAAGTCAAATAAGAGCGCTTTTAGAAAAAATTCCATCTGAATTAGATACAGAATATATGAGTGAAGTTAGAAATAGTTATTTTGGAAATACTGACAGTAAAGCATCAGTTCCAAGATATATTCCTAATAACTAAGAACGTTAATTCGTTCTTTTTTTAATTTTTTCGTTTGACAAGAATAACATTATAGTGTATAAATTATTTATTAGAAAGAAGGAAGCAAATGGCAAAAAATTTAGTAATAGTGGAATCACCTACAAAATCAAAAAATATCGGACAATATCTTGGAAAGGATTATGTTGTTTTATCATCTAAAGGTCATATAAGGGATTTGGCAACCAAAGGAACTTATGGTTTTGGTGTTGATTTAGAAAATCATTTTAAACCTGAATATGTTCCTATAAAAGGAAAAAAGAAAGTAATAACTGATTTAAAAAAAGAAGCAGATAAAGCAGATCATGTTTATCTTGCTACCGATTTGGACCGTGAAGGAGAAGCCATTGCTTGGCATTTATATGATGCACTAGGACTTACTGATGATAAGTATAGTAGAATTGTTTATAATGAAACTACTAAAGAAACAATTTTGGATTCTTTTAAACATGCTAGAAAATTAGATATGGATTATGTTAATAGTCAAGAAGCAAGAAGAATCTTAGATAGAATTATGGGGTTTAGATTAAGCAAATTAATGCAATCTAAAACAGGAGGAAAAAGTGCTGGTAGAGTTCAAAGTGTCGCAGTTAAATTAGTTGTTGATAGAGAAAGAGAAATAGAAGCGTTTAATCCAGAAGAATATTGGACCATTACAGCTGACTTTAATGATTTTAAAGCTGATTTAGATTCTTACAATCATAAAAAAATAGAAATCAAAAATGAAAATGAAGCTAATGAAATTTTAAATAAACTAACAAATACATTTAAAATTGAAGATGTTACTAAAAAGAAAAAGAATAAAAATTCAAAAGCACCATATATTACAGGTTCAATGCAAGGTGATGCTTATAATAAATTACATTTTTCTTTAAATAAAACAATGAGCTTAGCTCAAAAGTTATATGAGGGAATTGAACTTGAAGACGGTATGGTAGGTCTTATTACTTATATGCGTACAGACTCTATTAGACTTGCTGATTCTTTTGTAGCTGAAACATATGCACATATTAAAAATAAATATGGAGAAGAATATGTTGGACCAACAAAAAAAGATAATAGTAAAAATAAAGTTCAAGATGCACATGAGGCTATTAGACCAACAAGCATTAAAAGAACACCAGAAAGTGTTAAGCCATATTTAAGTAATGATGAGTTTAAATTATATAGAATGATTTATTATCGTGCACTTGCGAGTCTTATGGCATCTGCTAAAGTAGAAAGTACTTCAGTAGTGTTAGATAACAATAACTATCAATTTAAGGCCAGTGGTCAAATTATTGTTTTTGATGGGTACTTAAAAGCATATGGAGATTATGAAGATACTAAAGATAGTATTTTGCCACCTTTTGATACTTATAAATCAAATGTTATTGTTTCAAGAGAAATAACCAAAGATCAACATTTTACACAACCACCAGCTAGATATACAGAAGCCACTTTACGTAGTAAACTAGAAGATTTGGGAATAGGAAGACCAAGTACATTTGCAACAATCATGTCTACTATTAAGGACCGTGGGTATGTTAATGTCGTTGATAAAAAGTTTGTACCAACGGATGTTGCTTATGAAGTAACAGATAGTCTACAAAAATATTTTAGTGATTTAATAAACGTAGAATATACTGCAAGTATGGAAAGTGACTTAGATAAAATTGCAGATGGAAATATAATATGGTATGAATTTTTAGATGAATTTTATAAAGGTTTTGAGCCAACAGTACAAAACGCTTTTGATAAAATGCCTAAAAAAGAAGCAGAAGAAACAGGAGAAATGTGCCCTGAATGTGGAAATCCTTTAGTTATAAGAAAAGGAAAATATGGAGAGTTTGTAGCATGCTCTAATTTCCCAGCTTGTAAATACATAAAACAAGAACCAAGAGAAGATGCAATTATTTGTGATTGTCCAAATTGTGATGAAGGTAAAATAATTGAAAAAAGAAGCAAAAGAGGAAAAGTGTTCTATGGATGTAATAATTATCCTAAATGTAAAACCGCTTATTGGGATAAGCCAATAGATGAAAAATGTCCAGAATGCGGAAGTATGCTTACAGAAAAAAATGGCAAAGTTAAATGTAGTTCATGCGATTATAAAAAAGAAGATTAAAAGGTCTTCTTTTTTTATATTAAGTAAATAATGTTTTATAGTTTTAAAACAAGTGTAAAAAGAGAATAACACTAAGTAATATATATTTATTTTAAATAATAGTGTATAATATATTTAGCAGGTGATAATATGAATGAAAAAGAAACAAAACCAGTTAATAGATATACACTAATACTTGAAATTATTTCTCCAGATGGAGAAATAAACGTATACAATTATTATGAATTTATGGCTCAGTTCAATGTAGATATGCAAGGTGTATGGGCTAAAATGCCTTTAGCGTCTATTGATAAATTTACTACGCAATATGAAAATGAAGAACAATTTGATATTGCCCATAGAAATTTCTTCTCAGATAATTATCCCAGAGCCCAGTTTATCTTACTTACCAATTTAAATCCAGAAGAATGTACTTTCTCATCTCATATAGAATATAAACCAAATTATAGGGCAAGCGATGATATACCAGAAATTAAATGTTTAGATACTATTTTTGGGGATAATAAATATTTAAAGACTTTTTTAGAAAACAATTCAGCTAAAGCTGAATATGGGTGGAATAATGTTATGCACATTGCATATCAATTTTATAAACAATTAGAAAATAAAGAATTTTATCAATTTACAGTTGATAGAATTAGCGGTTTTCAAAAACATGTTAAACATACAGATTCAGATAGTCGTCTTTTAGAACAAATTAGATATTGTCATGAAGCATTTAATGAAGGTAAGAAATTTGAAGTTATGACTTTAGAAAAATTAAGGCGCTATAAATCATTTAGAGCTATAACTATGGTAATGACAGAATTTGAAAGATGGCAGAAAGAAAAATTGGCAGAGCAGTATTATAGTATGGTAGATGGTTTGTTAAAAATGTAAGTGCAGTTATGCACTTTTTTTGATATAATTAAAAATAAGATAGACGGTGAAAATATGATAGAAGAATTTTTAGAATATTTAGAACATGAAAGAAACTTTTCTAAACACACTATTTTGAATTATCAAAAGGATTTAGATGCATATAGTGCTTTTTTATCAGAAAACAATTTAAATATAAAAAGTGCTAGTAGTAGTGATGTTAGAAAATATATTCAGTTTCGTTCAAATAAAGGGTATAGTACTGCTACTATAAGCCGTACAATTAGCTGTCTTAAAAGTTTCTATAAATATCTAGTATTGGAAAAAAGTTTTAAAAATAATCCAATGAGTTTAATAAGCTGCCCAAAGAAAGAAAATAAACTACCTAATTATTTAAAATATCAAGATTTAGAAATATTGTTTGATTCTGTTGATACAACCTCATACGGACAAAGAGATATTTTAATATTAGAAATGCTTTATTCAACAGGTACCCGTATTAGTGAACTTGTGAATATAAAAATTAAAGATATTAATTTTAGTGAACGAAAAATCCTAGTTTTTGGTAAGGAAAGAAAAGAAAGAGAAGTGTTTTTTGGAAGTAGATGTGCAGAACTTTTGGATAAGTATTTAAATGATGGTAGGAAAAAAATAATTAAAGAAGATATAGATTATTTATTTATAAGCAACACCGGCAAAAAAATTACTGAGGATTTTGTTAGAAAAATAATAAAGGAAATTGTTAAAAAAAGCGGATTAAAAGTAAATGTTACACCACATACATTAAGACATACATTCGCAACTCATATGTTAGATGAGGGAGCAGATTTAAAAACAGTAAGTGATCTTTTAGGACATGAGAATTTATCTACAACGACAATTTATACTCATGTTTCTAATGAAAGATTAAGAAATGTTTATTTAAATAGTCATCCAAGGGCAAAAAAATAAAATTATAAAAAATTCTATTATTATGTTATAATTGTAAAAGAATAAAAGGAGCGATATTATGATGAAATATGTTTATCTTTTTAGTGAAGGAACCAAAGAAATGCGTAATTTACTAGGTGGTAAAGGTGCAAATTTAGCTGAAATGAAAAATATGGGACTTAAGGTTCCAGATGGTTTTACTGTATCAACAGAAGCTTGTCACCGATACTATTTAGATAATGAAAAAATAAATGAGAACTTAGAAAAACAAATAATGGATGCACTTAAGTCATTAGAACATACATCAGATAAAATTTTAGGAAGCATAGAAAATCCGCTTCTTCTTTCTGTTCGTAGTGGTTCACCAATAAGTATGCCTGGAATGATGGATACTATTTTAAACTTGGGAATGAATGATGAAATAGCTAAAAATATGGCTAAAAAGAGTGGAAATACAAGATTTGTTTATGATTCATATCGCAGACTTATCTTAATGTTTGCTGATGTAGTTAAAGGTTATGATAAGGAACCATTTGAAAGGCTTTTAGAATTAAAAAAAGAATCAAAAAATATAACATCTGATTTAGATTTAACAGATGAAGATATGTATGATATTGCTATGGGGTATAAAGAGCTTTATAAAAAATTATCAGGTAATGATTTTCCTGAGGATCCAAGAGAACAATTATTGGAGGCTATTAAAGCAGTATTTAAATCATGGAATAATGATAGAGCTAAAGTTTATAGAAAAATGAACAACATTAGTGATAATTTAGGAACTGCAGTTAATATTCAAGAAATGGTTTATGGAAATTTAAGTGATAATAGTTTAACAGGTGTTGCATTTTCAAGAAATCCTTCAACTGGAGAAAATAAGCTATATGGAGAATTTTTAGAAAAAGCCCAAGGAGAAGATATAGTTTCAGGTGTAAGAACACCTAAATCTATTGAAGCAATGGAAAGAGATTATCCAAATATTTATAAAGAGTTAAATGATATTGCTAAAATATTAGAAAAACATTATGGCGATATGCAGGATATGGAATTTACTGTAGAAGAGGGTAAACTTTATATGCTTCAAACAAGAAATGCAAAAAGAACCGCTTTAGCGTCAGTAAAAACGGCAGTGTCTTTAGTAAATGAAAATATTATAACTAAAGAAGATGCTATTATGAGAGTTGAGCCAGAAGAGTTAAGTAGACTGCTTCATCCATCATTTGATGAAAAGGTATTAAATACTTTAAAACCACTTACAAAGGGACTTCCAGCTTCTCCAGGCGCTGCTATTGGAAAAATTTGTTTTAATAAAGAATCAGTAATAGAAACTAAAGAAAAAACAATTTTAGTTAGAACCGAAACATCTCCTGAAGACATAGAAGGAATGAAAGATGCTGAAGGAATTCTTACTGTTAGAGGTGGAATGACAAGTCATGCTGCAGTGGTGGCTCGCGGAATTGGTAAGTGTTGTATTAGTGGAGCCAATGAAATATATGTGGATGAAGAAAATAAAACTATAACAATTGGCGATAAGATACTTCACGAAGGTGATATTATTTCATTAGATGGTAATACTGGAAATGTATATGAAGGAAATATTCCGCTTAGTGAAGTTAATATATCAGAAGATTTTGAAACTTTTATGAATTGGGCAAATGAATTTAAAAAATTAGGTGTAAGAGCTAATGCTGATACAAAAGAAGATGCACTAGCAGCTCTTAAGTTCGGTGCTGAAGGTATTGGACTATGCCGAACTGAACACATGTTTTTTGAAGAAGATAAAATATTTGCTGTAAGAAAAATGATTGTTGCAGATAATGTAGATGATAGAGATTATGCACTAAATGAATTACTTCCAATGCAACAAAAAGATTTTGAAGAATTATTTATGTGTATGGATGGTAAAACAGTTACAATAAGACTTATTGATCCACCATTACATGAGTTTTTACCAAAAACAAAAGAAGAATTAATTAAATTAAGTAAAAGTTTAAATGTAAGTTTAGATTCATTAGAAGAAAAGGTATCTTCACTTAAAGAATTTAATCCAATGATGGGACATCGAGGCTGTAGATTGTCTATTACATATCCTGAAATTACAATGATGCAGGTTACAGCAATTATACAGGCCGCAATTAATGTTACTAAAAAGGGTGTAAAAGTTAATCCAGAAATAATGGTTCCATTAATAGGAGATATTAAGGAATACGAGTATTTAGAAAAAATAATTAAAGCAACTGCTAAAAATCTTATAAGCGAAGCAGATGTTAATATAGATTATAAAATAGGTACAATGATTGAAGTTCCAAGAAGTGTAATTCTAGCTGATGAAATAGCCAAAAAAGCAGAGTTCTTTAGCTTTGGAACTAATGATCTAACTCAAATGACTTATGGATTTTCAAGAGATGATGCAGGTAAATTCTTAAGTGATTATTATGAAAAAGGTATATTTTCTAATGATCCATTTAAAACAATTGACGTAGAAGGAGTTGGTAAATTAGTTGAAGTAGGTGTTACTTTAGCTAAAAGATCTAACCCAAATATTCATTTAGGAATATGTGGGGAACATGGTGGGGATGAAAAAAGTATTGAGTTTTTTAACAGAGTTGGACTTGATTATGTCTCTTGTTCACCATATAGAGTACCAAGTGCTATTCTAGCAAGTGCAAAAGCCGCAGTAAAGGAGAGAAATAAATGAAAATTTTATGTTTAGGACATTTAACTTATGATATAACTATGCCAGTTATTAATTTTCCTATAGAAAATACTAAAACTAAAATTACAAGTAAGAATGAAGGTGTTGGTGGACCTGCTGCCATTGCTGCTTTTCTTCTAGCCAAGTGGGGATTAGATGTAAGTATGTCTGGACTTATTGGTAATGACCATTACGGTAATGTTATAAAAAAAGAACTTTCATTAAATAGAATAAATACAGATTATCTTAAAATGAGCGATAATTATGAAACATCAATGAGTGTAAATATTTCTAACAATGAAAATGGTTCAAGAACATTAATTGTGTATGATAAAAAAAATGAAGAGATGCCAGAAATTGATCCTGATTTTATTCCAGATATTATTTTAATTGATGGCCATGACTATGAAGCAAGTAAAAATATATTAAAAAAATATCCTAAAGCAATTAGTGTAATTGATGCAGGTAAAGAAAAAAAAGAAATCTTAGATCTTTGTAAAATGACTAATTATGTTGTTTGTTCTAAAAGTTTTGCTGAGAGTGTTTCAGAAATGAAAATTGATTATAATAATAAACATACTTTGGTTGATGTGTATAAAAAACTAGAAAATTTATTTAAAAATAGAGTTGTTATTACATTAGAAGAAAAGGGTTGCTTATATAGAGTCGATAATAAAATAAAATTAATGCCTTCTATAAAAGTAAAGGCTATTGATACTGTTGGGGCTGGTGATATTTTCCATGGAGCTTTTGTTTATGGGCTTGCAAATGAATTTGATTTAGAAAAAACTTTAAAATATTCAAATATTGCTGGATGTTTATCTGTTACAAAAATTGGAAATTATGATTCAATCCCATCACTTAAAGAAGTAGAAGATATTTATGAAGAAATTGGATAGTTTAATTTTTATAGACAATTTGCCAACTTTAGATTTACATGGATTAGATAGAGACAGCGCTAGAGTCGCTGTCTTAGATTTTATAAAAGACAATTTAAAGATGGGAAATCATTATATTGTTATTGTTCATGGTGTAGGTAGTGGGATACTTAAAACAGAAGTGACAAATACTTTGCGAACTCATAGTAATGTATTAGAATATAGAATTTGGAATTATAATAGGGGATGTACTGTTGCTTATATTGAATAAAAAGTCATAGATGACTTTTTTATTTTAATAGTGTATAATACAAAACTAAGGAAGTGAAAATTATGCGTAAATACTTTACAAAGAAAAAATTAGATTCAGATATAAAAAAATTAGTTGCGAGGCAAGGCGAGTTAAGGGCGAAGTTAAATAGTGTTTCCAAAGAACTTGAAATGTGTTATAAAAGAAAATCTGATTTAGAAGGAATTGAGTCAGTTAAAATAAAATTTGGAGATTTATTAAAAGAATTAAAAAGTGTAAGTGGTCATGAAATTACAGATGTAAGACTTATTGCATTGTCATCATTTGCTGATCCTTGTAACATTCAAGAAACTGAAACTAAAATGAATATTTTTGGAAGTAGATTATTTATTAAATTTGATAATCAAACTTTCATATGGTATTTAACAGGATTTAAACTTTTTGACAGTTTAAATGATCTTCAAGCTGATGGAAAGACATTATTACAACATTGTGCATTTGTTAATGATGCTTCTATGCCAAATGGATGGCATGATCTTGAGGTATATAGCAATAAAGAAGATGTAATTTGCCATATTAATTTAGAAAACTTTTTAAATTCAGCTCATGAAGATGATGATAATTTGTTAGAGCAAGCTGTATTTAGTCTTATTGAAAATAACAATGTACTTGGTATAGAATATGTTAAAGAAGATGAAGTAAAGCTTAGAAAGACAAAAAATTAAAAAGCAGAATTGTACTGCTTTTTTGTTTTACATAAAAATTTAAAGAAAAATATTAAAACAGACTAAAATATGCTATAATTTATATAGTGTTAGAATTTGACAAAATACTTGCTGTATGCTAGTATAAATCGCATTTAAGGGGGAGTTTAAATGCTAGATGAAGAAAATAAAAAATTTACATTAAAAGACTTTATTTTACAACTGTTATTTATTGTTTTATTTTTATTTATTTTAATGTGGTTATTTCCAACAAAACAATTTATGACAAACTATGTTGATAGTGCACTTGATAAAAAATTAAATGAAAAATTAGATCCACTATATGCAAGATTTTTTAACGAGAATATAAAAACAATGCAGGATGCCGCAAAATCGTATTTTACAACAGAAAGACTTCCAAAAAATATCGGCGATAAAAAAAGAATTACATTAGGTGAAATGCTGGATAATCATTTACTTGTCGAGTTTACTGATAGTAGAGGTGAAAAATGTAGCCCTAAAGGTTCTTATGCTGAAGTAACTAAAGATAAAGATGAGTATGTGATGAAAGTTAATCTAGATTGTACAGATAATAAAGATTATGTTTTAGTTCATATGGGGTGTTATCAATACTGTACAACTGCAATTTGTGAAAAAGAGGCAACAACTACAGTTGTTCAAAACTCAACTAACAATACACCCAAAACAATAATTAAGAGTGTTAATAATAAAAATAATTCATGTGAGTATCAAAAAGTAACTGATGCTAAATGGGGAAACTATTCTGGGTGGTCTGATTGGACAAGCTCTAAAATAGATAAAACAAAATATAATGAAGTAGAAACTAAAACTGTAAAGGTTTACATTGGTACTAATACAGTAGCGGATACAAAAGTGCTTACAAAAACAGCTGCTAAAAAATTAAAAACTACTTATTATTGTGATAATTCATATAATAATGCAGGAACTTATACAAAAAATACAACATGTACAAAAACAGCTTCATCTACAGCGAAAGCTAAATCAAATGCTAATTATGTAAATGGTGTTTCTAAAACAACAACTTCAACAACAAGCTGCAATAGAATTTCTAATGCACATTATGCAACTGGATATAAAACAAATTGGAGTTCTTATAGTTGGTATGATTCATATAAGGCAGCAAACAGTGGTTGGAAATGTACTAGTAGTAGAAAAGTAAAAGTAGCAGGTTCAACTTATAAAACTCAGTGGTACTGCGCTTCTAGTTATAAAACATCATATAAATATGTAGATTACTATTATTATACTTGTCCAAGTGGATGTTATAAATCTGGAGATAAATGTTATAAAAAAGTTACAAATACCTCATGGAGTTGTCCTTCTGGTTATTCTAAAGCAAGTGGTTCAGGTTCAACTTTAAAATGCTTTAAAAATACATCAAAGACAGTTTATGAGTGTCCAGCTGGTTATGACAATGCAGGAACTTATACAAGTAAGGTTACATGTAAAAAATCAGCTTCAGCTAAAGTACAAAATATTAATACATATGAATGTCCTTCAGATTACGACAACACTGGAATTTATACTAAACCAACAACTTGTAAAAAAACATTAAAAACGTATAAAGATGTTAAGCAATATAAAAATGTTACATATTATAGACAAAAAGTTAGAAAAATGATTAATGGTAGTAAAGATGTAAAGTGGAGTAACTGTAATGATACTAAATTAATTAGTAACGGATATGCTAAAACAGGAAAGACAAAATAAAAGGTCAATATTGACCTTTTTTTAGTGTAAAATTTATTTAAATATTATATAAGTTGTTTGACATTATTCTTATTATTGTGTTATTATTTAATTACAATAGGAGAAATGTAGAATAGAAGGGCAAGGTGAATTACATGGCAGATAAATACATTTTTGAATACACCAATGAAAATGAATTTAACAAACTTGAAAGCGCTTTAAAAAAATATAATATGCTAGCGTATAAAAAACTTTGCTTTGAATATTATCCAGCACTAAAACAAGGATCTTTGTTAGGTGATTTGATTGGAGAAGATGAAGAGGGTAGTCTTTATGAACTTAAATTGCCAACAGATGCTATGTTTTCAAAAGTTCATGGTGATGCTAAGTTACATTATAAAGTGCTTAATGATAGAAAAGTAATAGTAATTGATAGATTATCTCCTGAAAAAATATTAAGCGAAGGTCATCAATCTGAATTAGTTACTTATAAAGGTGTTATGGTATCTAAAGAGGAAAAAGAAAAAGATATGTTTAAAATAAATTTATTAAACATGATTTCTAAAGGATAGGAATCATGTTTTAATTTGCATTTTTTTATGTTTTTTGTTAATATAACTCTCAATTACAAAGGGGAGATTTTATGACAAATACTGAGGAAAAATGGCAAGAGTATCAAGAGAGATTTGAAAAACTATTTATAGAAGGATTAAAAAAAGGTCTTGTTTTACCTTATGATGAAGAATTAATTAGTAAATTAAGAAACATATATTATGGAGGCCTTCCTTTATCTATTTCGCTATTAAGTGAACAATTGTGTAGTGGTAATTGTTATGAAATGGCTCTTTTAATGACTTTAGCTTTTAGTGATGATCATTTTAGATTAGTTGATGCAGACATTGATGGTATAACTTTAAATCCAGAAAAAGTTAGAAATTATGGTTCTATACCACATTATGGAAATCATTGTTTTGTAGAAAGATTAGATGATGATGGTGTGGTTTGGGTATATGACACATCATCAGGGTTTGTCATCGAAAGAGAATTATATTATCAAATGGAAAATCCAGTAGTAACTTGTATAAATGATAAATCATCAGTATTAGATTTTAGGGAAACTTTAGGCATTGATGGTAAACTTAATGAAGATGATCTTGATATGCTGCCATTAATACTTCCAAATATTGAGTCAAGTGATCAAAATCAATCATTTGTATTTGATTATGCAAATGTTTTAGGACTTGAAATAGAAATGTTTAAAGACTTTATAGGTTATGATGAAATGTGTGATCAATTAGAAAATGAAGTGAAAAGTTTTTTTTGATAGGAATATTTTGTATTCCTTTTTATTTTGGATAATTTATAGGACGGTAAATAAATATAAAAAAACTCACATATGTGAGTTTTATTTTTTAATTGGTGCGGGTGAAGGGACTTGAACCCCCATGCCGTAAGGCGCTAGATCCTAAGTCTAGTGCG
>CASPVX010000014.1 GCA_949425575.1 uncultured Bacilli bacterium | reverse complement strand
ATCCAAATAATTTTATTTCGTTTAACGATGAGCTTTGGAGAATTATTTCGATTGAAGCAGATAACACATTAAAAATAATAAGAAATGAAAGTATAGGAAATATTGCATTTGATTCCAAAGGTTACCGAGATAGTACGAGTAACGGAGTAGGCGGAACATATTGTGCACAAGGTAGTAATGGATGTAACGCATGGAATGTAAATGATAATTTTGCAAACGAAACTAAATCGGGTACTGTCTTAAAAGATGCAGAATTAAATACTTACTTGAACGTGACATATTTAAACACAATAAACGAAGATGCAAAATATATAGAAAATCATAATTTTAATGTTGGATCTCCCGGAAACACTTCTGATACAGAAGATATAGCTACGGATATTCAGCAAGAGGCATTATATAAATGGAATGGAAAAATAGGTTTAATGAATATAACCGATCTTTTAAAAGCAACAACTAATACAACATGTACAAGCTTAAAAGACGGAGTTGATAGCAATACGACTTGTTATTGTAATACAAATAATTGGATGGTTCCAACAACAGGATATATATGGACAATTTCACCTTATTCTACCACTTCTTACTCTTTGTGGATTGTAGGAAGTAGTTATTGTGCTAGTAATGATCGTGCGATTAGTACATATATTGGTGTTTTACCAGTTATTTATTTAAATGAGAATATCACCTTATCAGGAAATGGTACGAAAGATAAACCATATATAATAAAATAGGCAAAATATTTGTCTGTTTTTAGTATCAATTGATTTTTATACATAATTTTGATATAATTGTTAAGTCATTTTTAAATAAAAAAGAAAGGAGAAAAAATGAGTAAAATAAAAATATTTGGCCTTGGTGGACTTAATGAAGTCGGGAAAAATATGTATGTAGTAGAAGTCGATAAAGATATTTTTATTCTTGATGCAGGTCTTAAATATGCTGATGATAAAATGCTTGGTGTTGACTACATAATTCCTAACTATAATTATTTAAAAGAAAATGCTAGTCGTATTCAAGGTATTTTTATAACACATGGTCATGATGAACAAATGGGAGCTTTATGTGATATATTAAAGGAACTTCCAGATTTAAAAATTTATGCAACTAGATTTACATTAGAAATAATTAAAGAAGAATTAGAATCGGAAAACTTAAAGAATACTAATTTGGTTGAAATTAAACCACATAAAAAGATCATTTTTGGTAAAAATAGTGTGTTTCCTATATCTTTAACACACACAGTACCAGATGCAGTTGGATATGTTATTAATACAGAAGATGGGGCGATTTTCTATACGGGTAATTTTATATTTGATTCAACAATGTTAGGCGCATATAAAACTGATATTGGTAAACTTGCATATGTTGGAAAACAAGGTGTACTTTGTTTAATGAGTGAGTCATTATATGCTGACAAACCAGGTTATACAGCGCCAAATCATCGTACAGCTTCAGCCCTTAGTACTATTTTAGATAATACTGAAGGACGTCTTTTATACAACATTTATCAGGCACAATTATATAGAATTCAAGAATTATTTAACGAAATAATAAAAACTGATCGTAAAGTTGTAATAGTTGGTAAAAGACTTGAAAAAGTTATTTTAAAAGCTATTGATATGAAATATGTTGATTTCGATAAATCAAGAATTTGTTCTATTCATCATGTTAATGATGATAATGTTGTAGTGATTATTTCAGACGAAAGAGAAAAACCTTTTTCAAATCTTCAAAGAATTGTTAAAGGATATGATAAGTTTACTAAGATAAAAAATACAGACACAATAGTTTTTGCTTCTCCAATTTATGATGGGATGGAAAAAACAGCTACTGATATTTTTGATGAAATTGCTAAAAAGGATGCTAACTTAATTGTATTTCCAATGAAAAAGTATTTATCACATCATGCATCTAGTGAAGATTTAATGTTAATGCTTAATTTAATAAACCCTAAATACTATTTTCCAGTAATTGGTGAATATCGTCATCAATTTGAAAATGGAGAACTTGCTATGAAAGTGGGAATGGACAAAAAAGATGTTATTTTAAACTTAAATGGCGACGTTGCTTATTTTGAAAACGGAAAACTAATTGAAAAAGGAATGAAAGTTCCAGTAGAGGATATTTTAATAGATGGAACAGCAGCAGGTGATGTTGGAGAATTAGTACTTAAAGATCGTGAACTTTTAAGCGATAATGGTATTGTTATTGTAACAGCTACATTAGATAAAGCAACAAAAGAAGTTTTAGCTGGTCCAGAAGTATTAACTCGTGGATTTATATTTGTTAAAGAAAACATTGATTTAATTAAAGAGGCAGAAAAAATTTCTTTAAGTGTTATTGATGAAAATAAAAAACCAAACTATGTTGATTTTACAAAAATAAAATCTGGCATTCGTGATAAAGTAGGAAAATATTTCTATGATCAAACAGGATGTAAACCAATGATTCTAATTGTAATAGGAGAGGTGTAAGCCTCTTTTTTTGTGTAAAAAAAATCATTATGAAATGACTTTTATAAAATATTTATCTATAGATTATATGTCAAAAATTTTTAAACATTTTAAATTCTTGAATAAAATACATAATTATGGTATTATCATTTGGAGAAATGAAGTGATAAAAATGCAAATACCTAATTTAAAAGAGGCTAAAATTAGAACTAAAAAAGACCCAAAAACATTTAACTATGAAATAAAAGAAGAATTAAAGGAAATAGGTAAAAATAAAAAATATTTTATAAAAACATATGGCTGTCAAATGAATGAACATGATACTGAAAATATTAAAGCTATATTAGAAGAAATGTCATTTGAAGAAGTAGATACTATGGAAAAAGCTGATTTAGTATTATTAAATACATGCGCTATAAGAGAAAATGCTCACAACAAAGTATTTGGAATGGTTGGAAGAATAAAACACTTGAAACAAGAAAAACCAAACTTACTTGTTGGAATGTGCGGATGTATGGTACAGGAAGAAGTCGTAGCTTCAGAAATACTAAACAGATATAAATGGCTAGATATTGTTTTTGGAACTCATAATATTTATGATTTGCCTAATATATTAAAAAAAGCTATTGATGAGAAAAAACTGCAATTTGAAGTTTATAGTTATGAAGGGGATATTATTGAAAATATGCCTGCTAAACGAGATAGCAAATATAAAGCCTGGGTTAATATTATGTATGGGTGTGATAAATTTTGTACTTACTGTATAGTTCCTTATACAAGAGGAAAACAACGTAGTAGAAAAAAAGAAGAAATTATTAATGAAGTAATTAGTCTTAGAAATGAAGGTTATAAGGAAGTAACCTTATTAGGACAAAATGTTAATGCTTATGGTAAAGACTTTGATGAAGAATGCGGTATGAATGATTTACTTAGAGATGTTGCTGATACTGGTATTGAAAGAGTAAGATTTGTTACTTCTCATCCTTGGGATTTTACAGATGAAATGATTGATATAATAGCTACACACGATAATGTAATGCCATATATTCACTTGCCACTTCAATCTGGATCAGATAGAATTTTAAAACTAATGGGAAGACGTTATACTAAAGATGAATATATTACTTTATTTAATAAAATAAAAGAAAAAGTTCCTAATGCTTCAATAACAACTGATATTATAGTTGGTTTTCCAGGTGAAACTGAAGAGGATTTTAAAGATACATTAGATGTTGTAAATACATGTAAGTATGATTCAGCTTTTACTTTTATATTTTCACCACGTGAAGGAACACCTGCAGCAAAAATGGAAGATAATATTACAAAAGAGGAAAAGGAACAAAGACTTTATAAATTAAATGAACTTGTAAATAAATATGCAAAAGAAAAAAACAATGCTTTAATCGGAAAGGTAGTACCTGTTCTTTTAGAAAACGTAAGCGCTAAAGATGATAAAATGCTTGCGGGTTATACAGATACTATGAAACTTGTAAATGTAAAATCACAAAAAGATAAAATTGGTAAAATTGTTAATGTTAAAATAACAGAGGCAAAAACATGGAGTTTAGATGGGGAAATAGTTTAAAAACTATTTCTTTTTATTGAATTTTTTATTGTTAAATGTTATATTGTTATTATAGAAAAGAGGAGTAAAAATGGAAGAAGAAAAAAACGAAACTTTAGAAACAAACTCATCTAATGCTTCACAAATAAATGATGTTTCTAATGTAACTAGTGTTCCAGAAGAACAAACTATACCAATTGTAAATGATATGGATAATAAGGATGCAATCGCACCAGAAACTGCTACAGAAGCTATAATCCCACCATTTGGTGATAATAATCTAGAAAATGATAAAAAGAGTAATAAAAAGATTATTTTAATTATTGCAGCTATTTTAGTTGTATTGGCCTTAGTAGTGACAGGAATAATATGCTTTTTAAATAGTCCAAAAGTATTATTTTTTAATAGTGTAAATAAAACATATAATCAAACAATGGATGAATTAATGGATTATAAAAGCGATGCATTAAAAGACTATAAAAATAAAGCAGTAGATACCACATTTAATTTAAAATCTAATTTACAAACAACAAAACCTGAATATAAAGAAATGGCGAATTTGATTAACAAATTAAGTGTTGATATGAAATCAGGAATGGATTATAAAAATAAAGAATTTGCATATAATATTGATTTAAAATCATCAAATAAAACATTGATTAATAGTTCTTTTTATGGAACAGAAAAAAATATGTATATCGAACTTAAAGATTTGTTTTCAAAATATATAAAAATTGATATGAGTGAAAACTATGATGAAATTTTTAATGAAGAGATGAATAAAGATCTAACTACAATTGTTAATACTGCTAAAGACACATATCTTAAAAAATTAGATAATAAAGATTTTACTAAAACTAAAGAAGAAATAGATATTAATGGTAAAAAAGTAAAAACTACAAAGTTATCACTTAGTATAGATGCAAAAAGATTTAAAGAAATAAATGATAATGCTATAGATGAATTGCTGTTAGATGATAGCTTTATAAATGCTTTAGCTAATTATGCTAATATTGATAAAAAAGAAGTAGAAGCTAATTTAAAAGAAGCTAAAAATATTACATTTAATGATGAAAAATTAGTTATTGATACTTATTTAGATAAAAAAGATCCTATTAAATATGAAATGTCATTTAAAGGTGAATCAGGAACTATGATACTTTCAGTTGTAAATTATGATGATTACTTTGATTTAACCGTTAAGCAAGATGATACAATAGGGCTATCTATAACAAAAGAAGAAGATAATACCTTTGTTAATATTGGTACATTGACAATGGAAATTCATAAAGAATCTGATAATAAATATAATCTTTTAATTAAAAGTGGAACTACTGAAATTACAGGAACGCTTGTTACAACCGAAAAAGAAATCAGTAAAACAGAAGAGGAAGAGACATTTACTTTAACACTATTATTTGATAGAAGTACAAAACTTATAATTAATGGAAAGACAAATATAAAAATTGTAGATAAAATTACAATTCCAGACTTAAAAAATAATGTTGATATTAATGATTTAACAGAAGAAGACTATAGTACAATAATGGCTAATTTGTTTAAAAATCCAGAAATTGGAAATATGTTTGGTGCAGATATGAGTTCGGCATTTACAAATAATAATGTAGCTTAATAGAATCAGCTACTAAAGATAAAATATTAGTAATAAATGGTAAGTCATGTTATGACGATCTATTTGCTGATGTAAATACTTAAATTAAAGCGTGCTTAAAATTAGCACGTTTTTTTTGTGTACTTTTTTATGACATTTGCATATTCTAAAGTGAGGGGTGATATATTGGCAGCATATAAAGAGATAGTAACAAAAGCAATCATCGGTAAGGGAAAAAAGCTTTTTAAAAATAGTTATACTTTAGAAGCAGAACATGAACCAACAACTGTGCTTGGTGCATGGGTAATTAATCATAAGTTTAAAGGGACAAAGAAAAATGGTGTAATTGGAGTGGATGGATCATTTGATGTTAATATTTGGTACTCATATGATAAAGATAGTAAAACAACAGTTACTAGTAAAACAATAAATTATAGTGATATATTTAATGTTACTACTAGATCTGATGCTGATTTATCTGCAGATACTGATATTATAGTCAGAACTTTAAAACAACCAACTTGCTTTAAAGTAAATATTGAAGACGGAAAAACAATCTCATTTGATATAGAAAAAGAATTAGGTGTTGAGATTGTTGGAGAAACAAAAGTTAAAATAGCTATTGAGGAAGATGAAGAACCTTGGGAAGAATTAATTGATGATGCTGATGATGAAGTATTTGAAGAGATAGATAAAAGCGTAGATGAAAACTACATAAACGAAAGCACTGAATAAGCGCTTTTTTCTTTTATAGTAATAAAAAACAAAAATAAAAATATAATTTAAGTGTTAACCTAAAAATGTTGACACTTATTTTATTTTGTGTTAAACTTATATGGAAATGGAGGGATACTATGGCAGTTAAATTAAGATTATTAAGAATGGGAGCTAAAAAGAAACCATTTTACCGTATTGTTGCTGCAGATTCAAGAACTAAAAGAGATGGTAAGTATATCGAACTTGTTGGTACTTATAATCCAGTAGCAGAACCAGCAGAAATCAATGTTAATGAAGAAGTTGCACTAAAATGGCTTTCAAATGGAGCAATCCCAACAGATACTGTAAAAAGTTTATTTACAAAAGCTGGAATTAATGAAAAATTCCATTACCAAAGAACTAAAAAAGAATCTAAATAATGAAATTAGTAGAATTAACAGAATTTATAGTAAAAAGTTTAGTTAAAAATGCTGATTTAGTTTCTGTAAAAGAAATTGATAGTGAAGATGATATAATTACTATACAAGTACTTGTTAGTAATGATGATATGGGAGCAGTTATTGGTAAAGGTGGAATGATTTCCAAATCACTTAGGACTTTAGTGCAAGCAAGTTCAAATATGCATGAAGGACCTAAAGTAAAAATAGACATAGATGGTTTTTAATCTATGTTTTTTTCTTGCTTAAAACTATCTTTTGTTATAAAATTAAAATAGGTGATAATATGAAAAATAAAAAAGGGTTTACTTTAATTGAACTCGTTGGTGTTATTTTTATTTTAGCAATAATTTTATTGATAGTTGTTCCTATTATTAACGATAATATAACAAAATCGAAATCAAATTTATCTACTGAGCAAATAAGACAAATAGAATCTGCAGCTAGACAGTGGGGAATGGGTAATTTATCAATAAAAGATAATAAACCTGTAAATTCAAACGGAAATGAAATTTCGTTTATAACAATTAGTGATTTACAAAAATCTGGTAATTTGGAAGATAAAGCAATTATTGATGCTAAAACAAAAAAAGAAGCTAATCCAGATACTAAAATATGTATTACATATTCTGATAATCAATTTAATTATGAATTTGAAGGTGATTGTTAAATGAAAAGGGGATTTACTTTAATAGAACTTATTGCGGTAATTGTTATACTAGCAATCATAGCTTTAATTACAACAGCATCAGTAATGGGGCTTTTTAACAAAACAAAATCATCTCTGTATGAAACACAAGTAGAAATAGTTGAATCTGCAGCTAAAAAATGGGCAATTGCTAATAATGGATTTTTACCTACTGATGGATCTGAATACGCACTTCAGTTATCTAAATTAGTAACAGATGGTTATTTAGATGACGGGGATATAGTGGACCCTAGAACAGAAAAAGAGATGAATGGATATGTTAATATAATATATGATAATTCCATTAATCAGTACAAAATAGAGTTTATTAATTTATCTAATGCTGGCCTTACTAAAGAATATGTTTTAAATAATGTATCTTTAGTAACTGAAGGAGCTGGATTATATGATGATAAAAACAAAACAGGAAGATATTATTTTAGAGGTAAAAACCCAAATAATTATATAAAATTTAATAATGAAATTTGGAGAATTATTTCTATCGAATCAAATGGAACATTAAAAATAATTAAAGAAACAGGATTTAATCATGTTTTTGATGAAATCGGTTCTAGATCAATTGAAAATGCAAATTCAGCGTGTGCACCATATACAATGGGATGTCCAATATGGGCTAAAAATGGAACAACAATTCTTAAAAATAGCGAACTTTTAACTTATTTAAATGGTTCTTATTATGATAAACTTAATAAATATAAAGACAAAATTGTTACAGGCCAGTGGTGTTATAGACACATTTCAACTGGTGGAACAAGTGCTTCTGATTTCTTAGAAGATGAATTCTTTGATTTTTGTGGTACGACTGTTACAAATGGTAAAGTAGGTCTTGTAAGTATTAAAGAAATAAAAGATGCTTCACTTGGAACATGCGGTTATATGAAAAATTGTCAAAATAATTATTTAAATAATGGAACTGAATATTGGACATTAAATTATAGTTATGATGCATTAATTATGGATTCAAATGGCGATATTATAAGTATGAATGCTAGTAATACAGCTGTAAATGCAAGACCAGTTCTTTATTTAAAATCTGATTTGGAATTATCAGGAAAAGGTACTGGAACAAATCCTTTTATAATAAAATAACCAACTTATAATAAAGTTGGTTTTTTTTCAAGTATTTCTATATTTGTTGGTAAAGTCTCAAATCCCTTTTCACTAATTTTGAATTTATAAGTTATTTTATCTTCAAACTTTTTTTCAATTGGAACATCAAGCAAGCATCTATTTATTTTATTTTCTAGAGTGTAATCAAACTTAATAGTTAGCAAATAACCATTTTGAAGCTCAATTATATCAGTTTTAGCTAATGTGTTTTTTGTACAATTACTATAGGCTCTAATCAAACCTGAAGCACCAAGCTTAACACCACCAAAATATCTTACAATAATGCATAATACATGATCTAGTTCGTTTTTTTCTAATATATTTAAAATAGGCATACCTGCAGTACCACTAGGTTCACCATCATCATTTGCTTTTTTCGCACTATCACAAATATAAGCACTACAAACATGCGTAGCGTCTTTATAAACTGTTTTAAAATTATTGATTAATCCCTTAGCTTCTTCTTCAGTTTGTATTTTTATTAAAAAAGTAAAAAATTTTGATTTATTAATTATTTCCATATTTTCTGTATTAAGTCCTATTGTTTTCATAAATGCTCCTTTTTTTAATTATATAATATAAAGTGGCATATTTTTTAATAAAATAACTTTTTATTAAGGATTTTACGCCTTAATTTGACATTTTGAAAAATTCCTATATAATATTACCACAAGAAAGAGGGAAAATGTATGTTAGAAACAAAAATTAAAAATGAATATGCATCAATGGAAACTGGTAAATTAGAAAAATTATCAATGGATTTAATGAAAGGTAATGTTAAAGTTTCAAGCGAAGAGTATTTACAAATAGCTACTATTCGTTTTGAACTTGCTAAAAGAAAATATGAAAATGATTTAGAAAATGGTAAAGAAACAGCTGAACTTGAATTTGAAATTGCAGAATGCTTATATAAAGAATGCTGCTATAGATGGGGTGTAGCTACAATTGAAGCTGCTAATACAAATACACAATGTGATGATGCTGCATTTGAAGTAGTATTTAATGTTGAAGATAGATTAATAATGGCTGGACTTGAAGTAAATTTATTTGCTGAAAAAGAAATTGATGGTGAAGAATCATTAGTTATGGTTTCAGCTCCAGCTCAAGTAATTAAAGCTAAAATGTTAGAAATGATTACAAGACAAAATGAAATCGCAAATCATATGAAAAATCCAAAAATGAATCCATTAACAACTAGTGCTCATAAAAGATTAAAATAAGTCAAACAAAGTTTTGACTTTTTTTGTATATTATCACCTTTTTATTAAAAAATAATTTAATATAGTAGGTGATGTTATGGCACAATTTTTAGGATTAATATATGCTTTATTTTTACTGCTTAGTTTATTTGGTAAAAATACTAAGCAGATACTATTTATGCAGACAATTTCCTTTTTATTTAAAACAATACATTATTATTTATTAGGTGGTTTATCAGGCTTTGTTACAAGTTTTATATCAATGATAAGAAATTTAATTTTTTATAGAATTAAAGAAAACTATATTATTTCTATTTGTTTTATATTTGTCTATATTTTAATAGGAATAATTACTTTTAATACCTTTTTTAGCTTACTTCCAGTAATTGCGACCATTGTTTATACAATAATTATAAATTATAATAATCCAAAATACTTAAGATATGGTATGTTTTTAACAAGTATTACATGGTTAATATATAATATATACATAAATTCATATAGTGGTATTTTTATTCAAATAGTAATGATTATTACTAATATAGTCGCAATTATAAAGCTTGATAAAAAGAAATAATTAAACTATAATTTAAGCAGAGGTGAATTAAAATGATTAAAGAAAAACTTGCTTTAGTACCAAATAAACCAGGCTGTTATTTAATGAAAAATAAAGATGGTGTAATTATATATGTTGGTAAAGCAAAAAAATTAAAAAATAGACTTAATTCATACTTTCATGGATCACATACAGGAAAAACAGCTAAATTAGTTAGCGAAATTATAGATTTTGAATATGTTGTTGTTTCATCAGAAACAGAATCCTTAATATTAGAACTTAATTTAATAAAAAAATATGATCCAAAATATAATATTTTGTTAAGAGATGACAAGAGTTATCCATACATTGAACTTACAAATGAAAAAGTACCAAGACTTTTAGTTGTTAGGAATGTTAATAGAAAAAAAAGTAAAACTAGATTATTTGGCCCATATCCAAATAGCTCAGCGGCTAAAAACACAGTTAATTTACTTAATAGAATATATCCGCTTAGAAAATGTAAAACATATAATAAAAAACCATGTCTTTATTTTCATATTGGGCAGTGCTTAGGTTATTGTACTAATAGTATTAATGAAGACCAAATACAACATATGGAAAAAGATATCATTAGATTTTTAAAAGGCGATCATTCCTTGATTACTAAAAAAATAGAGGAAGAGATGTATTTAGAAAGTGAAAAGTTAAATTTTGAAAAAGCGGCAGAATTAAAACAATTACTTGATTATATAAATATTACATTAATTAGACAAAAAGTAGAAATAAATGATGAATTAGATAGAGATGTTATTGGTTATTATGCTGATGAAGATTATTTAAGTATTCAAATCTTCTTTATAAGATCTTCAAAAATTGTTGAAAGGCATTTTAAAATAATTCCACTTATTGATGAAGTAGAGGCTGAACTTACTAGATATATAGCTAAATTTTATCAAAAAATGCTTTTACCAAAAGAATTATTAGTACCTCAAGTAGTAGAAACAGAAACTTTGTCTGAGTTTTTAGGGATAAGTGTTAAAACACCTGTTAAAGGCACTAAAAAGAAACTTGTTGAAATGGCTAATAATAATGCTAAAATAACTTTAGAAGAGAAAATAACACTAATAAAACAAGATGAAGAAAAAACAAGTAAATCAAATGATGAATTAAAAGAACTATTAGGTCTTCAAAAATTAGATAGAATTGAACTTTTTGATAACTCTAATTTGTTTGGTAGTTATACTGTTTCTGGAATGGTTGTATTTATAGATGGAAAACCTGCAAAAAATGAATATCGTAAATATAAGATTTCATTTGATAAAAATGATGACTATGGTGCGATGAGAGAAGTTATTTATAGAAGATATTTTAAAGTTCTTAGTGAAAATTTGGTAAGACCCGATTTATTGATTGTTGATGGTTCTATAGGTCAAATGAATATTGCTAGAGAAATAATTGATGAACTTGGACTTAATATAATGATCGTTGGATTAAAAAAAGATGACAAACATAGAACCGAATCACTAATGACGTTTGAAAAAGAAATTCCTATTCCAAAAAGAAGCAATTTATTTTATTATCTTGAGCGAATGCAAGATGAAGTTCATGAATTTACAATTAATTATCATAAACAATTAAGAAGTAAAGGGGCTTATGAAAGCGTATTAGATAAGGTACCAGGAATAGGTGAAAAACGTCGAAAAAGTTTACTTAAAAAATATAAAAGTATAAAAGGTATTAAAGAAGCTAGTGATATGGAACTTGCTGAAATTATACCAGAAAATATTATTTCTGATCTTAGAAAAATATTAGAAGAACTTACTTAAAGTTCTTTTTTTATTCAAAAAAAGTCGATATGTGTTTACAATAATTAAATACTTTTGATATAATCGTATAAGAATATAGGAGTTGGGTAGTATGAATTTTATTAAAAAAAGATGGAAGATATTAGTATGTATATTATTAATATTAAGTGTTATTGGAGTATTTTTATATTTTTATATTTCAAGTTTTAAAGTAGATAGGCAGGAGACATTAGCTCTTATGAAAGAAGTTAATGAAGATTATCCTAAATTTAATAAAAATATGACAGAATTCGTTAATAAAAGAAATGCCTTTTATAAACAAAAGGAAGAAATTTATTTAGAAGATATGGGAAAAAATACTGCTGCTTGGATTACTTTTATGAATGAATATGCTAAAATTATTGAAAATATTGAGAGTAGCAGCAAAAGATTAAAAGATCATTGCAAAAATAATTTTGGTGATATAAATGCAAAAACACAATGTAATCAATTTAGAGTAAATTATGAAGCTGCGAATAATTATTATATAACTGATATAAAAGCATATAACAATATTGTAAAAGAGTATAATGAATGGTTAATAAATCATAGTAGTAGTTATCCAAAATTAAATGAAATATCACTTTCAATATATAAAGATTATATTGATTATGATGAAGATGGTGAGTATTTTGGAAAAGAGGTTAGTAAGTAATGTCTGAAAAAATAGATTTTGAATCTTTATCTCCTAAAGAACCAGTAGTTCTTCATGAAGATAAAAAGAAAAAATTAAAAATTTGGCAAAAAGTATTAATTGTTTTTGTAGTTATGTTTGTACTAGGCACTTCTGGGTTAGCTACATTATTATATGGACCTAATGATAGATTTAGAAATTGGTTAATTACTACTGCAATGACTACAATGTCACATCAATATTTAGCTACAATGTTTTATGATGATGAAACAATTCAAAAGGTATTAGAAGAAAATTCCGTTGTTGAAAGTGGTGAAGATGTTGATACAGATGCTATTCAATTTATAGATTATAGCTCTTCATTTGTAACCTACACTAATAAATATGAAAAAGAAATTTTAACTAAAGATAAAGGTAATGATACATATAAGTTAATTAATATAGAGGGAAAAGGCTTAAGAGGTTATTTAGTAGCAATTTATAAACCAGAAAAAGTAAAAATAGCCGCTTCTGCTACTATGGGAACAAGTGGTCAAATGTTAACAACAATGGCTAAAAATAATAATGCATTAGTTGCAATGAACGCTAGTGGATTTATCGATCCAAATTATATGAGTAATGGTGGAAAACCTCATGGAGCAGTAATTAAAGATGGTAAACTTATTAGCAATGAAATAAGAGCAAGTGTTGGTGGCGGTATAATTGGTTTTACTAAAGAAAATAAACTTGTTTTAGGTAGTGGTTGGTCAGGACAGACCGCACTGCAAAAAGGTGTAAGAGATGCTGTTGATTTTGGTCCATTCTTAATAGTAAATGGAAAACCATCATTCATTCGTGGTAATGGCGGCTGGGGTTCAGCTCCTCGTAGTGCAATTGCACAAAGAAAAGACGGAATTGTTTTATTCTTAGTCATGGATGGACGTGACTATGCACATGGAATAGATGGTGCTGATATGGTTGATTTAACAGAAATTCTAATGAACTATGGCGCTTATAATGCTGCTAATTTAGATGGTGGAACCTCAAGTGGTCTTGTCATTGATAATAAACTTGTAAATAAACCGGTTAATGGAAATGGTCAGCAATCTACTAGAGCTATTCCAGATGCTTGGATTGTTGCAAAATAAAACTAGAGTTAATCTCTAGTTTTTTTAAGTATTAATCTATTTTTTTGTTCTGGTGGTAAATTGTTATATATATTTACAATTGATGATTTACTTCTTACTCTTAGTCTTATTTCATTAATTGAACGGAATTTGTTATCACTATAGACAAGCTGAGTTAGGGTTGCATAATCGAATAACCCTTTATTAAAAGAAGTTCGCAATAATACCGCACCAGGAAGTTCATCTTCAGTAAATAATAAATCACTTAAAGAAGGTAAAGTACAATTTACTTGTTCATTTTGAGACTCAACTTTCATTTTATGATGGTGACCTTTAAAAACAATAGGACTATCAATTGGAGTAGTTGTATATCTGTAACTTCTAGAATGGGGCATAGGGTGAGTTAAAGCAATAGAATCGTTTTTAATTCTTACAGTTCCTTTAGAATAACCAATAGGAATAATATCATGCCTTTGTCTTTCTAAAAATTTAGCTACATCTAAGTATTTATGTTCTAAAATAGAAGCGTCGTGATTACCTAATAAAACAAAATTTAAAATATCATCATCATAAGGAAATTTATTAGTGACATAATATAGTTGTTCAAGATAATCTTCATGTAATCTTTCTGTTCTACTAAATAATCCATCAAGAAAGTCACCAGCATTTAAAATAATATGTATGTTGTTTTGTGAGCAAAATTCATATATTCTTTTAACTAAATCTAATCTTTCATTACTATTTCCAAGGTGAAGATCAGAAATAATAAGGGCTGAAAAAATTTGGTCAGTATCATAGGAATATATTTTTTTTGAATTTTCAAAGTCATTAGGATCAACAATAGTTCTTCTTGGGTTAAATTCGATAGTTCCATCAGCATGATATCTTGTATAAAATTGATAACCAAATTCATTAATTTGTCTAATTCTTTGATATACTTGTTTTATACTTAAATTCATAATTTCAGAAATATCTTTTAGAGTTTTATTTTGCTTTATTAATTCTAATATTATCTTGTTAGTTTCACTCATAATATACTCCTTCATTTGTTTTTTGTAATAGAATATATTATATATCATATTTTGTCAATTAATTTATTTTACTATTAAAAAAAATATATAGACATATATTTACATAGAAGTAATAAAAATTTTATTCATGTGTTTTAGGATTTGATATAATTAAGATAATAAGGGAGGCGCTAATTATGGCAAAAGCAAGAAAGAAAAATAAAAAGAAAAAAGTAATATTATTTTTAGTATTAATATTATTAATTGCTGGGGGAGTAGGTGGATATTATCTATATACTCATAAAGATTTAAAAGAGGAAATAAAAGAGAAAGTAAAACCTAAAGAAAAGTTAAAAATAGTTGATGAAGATTCTAAAACAAGACCAATTGCAGTAATGATAAATAATAACCATGCAGCATGGCCACATGCAGGGCTTCAAGATGCATATTTAAGCTATGAAATAATAGCTGAAGGTGGAATTACTAGAATAATGGCAATTTTCAAAGATAAGGATACAGAAAAAATTGGGTCTGTAAGAAGTTCTAGACCATATTATTTAGATTATGCATTAGAAAATGATGCAATTTATGTTCATTATGGATGGAGTAATCAAGCTAAAAGTGATATTCAAACACTTGGGGTTGATAATATTAATGGACTTACAGATTCAAAAGTATTTTGGAGAGATACTACATTAAATAAGGCTACAGAACACACAGCTTTTACAAATATGGATAAAATAAAAGAGAGTGTAAAGGAAAAAGGGTATGATAGAGATATCACTAAAGATTTACTTTTAAATTATAGTGTTAAAAATGTCGATTTAAGTAAACGTGAAGATGCTAAAAAAGCTGATAGTATATTTATAAAGTATTCTAATTATACAAATACAAGTTATGAGTATGATGAAGAAAATAAAGTTTATAAAAGAAGTATGTCTGGGACTGCTCACAATGATGCAATCACAGGCAAACAATACACTGTAAAAAATATAATTATCACACCAATAAAGAATTATTCATATGATTCTTATGGAAGGCAAAAACTTGAAAATATTGGATCAGGAGAAGGTTATTATATTAGTAATGGGTATGCTGTACCAATAACATGGGAAAAATCAAGCAGAACGTCACAAACTATTTATAAATATAAAGATGGTAAAGAAATAAAAGTTAACGATGGTAATACTTTTATTCAGATTCAACCATTAAATGAAACCCTAACAATTGAGGGTAAAGAACCCGTAAATGAAGAGACAAATTAATTTGAACTTTTTTCCTAAGTATGCTATAATTGATTTTGTTTGAGGTGAAAAAATGAGTAGTCATAAGGAAGACTTAGAATATATGGAGATTGTAAGTTCTATTTTAGAAAATGAGAACTTTAATAGAATAAAGGGGTATGAACATCATGGTATTACGAGATTTGACCATTCATTAAAAGTTTCATACTATTCATATAAAGTAGCAAAAAAATTAGGATTGAATTATAGAGAAACAGCTCGTGGAGGTTTACTTCATGATTTCTTCTATAGTCCAGATGAAAGAGATTCAAAAGAGAGATTTTTATCAACTTTCACACATCCTAAAAAAGCAGTTGCTACTGCAAAAGAAAATTTTAATTTAAGTGTAAAAGAGGAAGATATGATTAGAGCGCATATGTTTCCAATCAATATCGCTGTTCCAAAATATATGGAAAGTTGGATTGTCAGTTTAGTTGACAAGGCGGTTGCGATAGGGGAAGTTAGTACACTTCTTAAAAATAGAATGTCATATGCTTATAATTTATCAGCAATTTTACTTTTTAGTATAATTAAATAGGAGGATTTATGGAAAGAACATATATTATGACTAAACCAGATGCATATCAAAGAGGTTTAGTTGGTGAAGTAATTACAAGAATTGAAAACAAAGGTTATAAAATAACAGATATGAAAATGATGAATTTAGATGAAGCAATATTAAAAGAACATTATGCTCATCTAGCAGATAAACCTTTTTTTGGAGAAATTGTTGAATACATGACTTCAGGACCTGTTGTAGGAATGATCGTAGAAGGCGATAACGTTGTTGTTGGAATGCGTAATATAATGGGACCAACTGATGGTTTAGAAGCACCAGCTGGAACAATTAGAGGAGATTTTGCAAATAATAAATCTGAAAATTTAGTTCATGGTTCAGATTCAGTTGAAAATGCTGAAATAGAAATAAAAAGATTCTTTGGATAGAATCTTTTTTTGTTATATAAAAAAAGTTCATACGAACTTTTTAAGGTCTTAAACCAGAACCACCTTGAATAGTAATAGTTTCACCAGTAATATAGCTTCCTTCATCACTAGAAAGAAACACACACATATTACCAATATCAGTTTCAGGATCAGCAAATCTTCCCATTGGAACATCTTTGATAGTTTTTTCATATACTTCTGGATATTCTTTTTTCCAATTTTCTAATGCTTCTGTCATAGCAAGAGGGCAGATAATATTTACACCAATTCCATAAGGCCCCCATTCTGTAGCAGCTACTCTTGATAGGCCTCTAATACCTTCTTTAGCAGCTGCATAAGATGATTGTGCTACTTTACCAGAAAGACCTGCACCTGATGCAAAATTAATGACATTTCCCTTACTTTCTTTTAATAGAGGGAAAGCATACTTCATATAGAAGAATGCAGCATATAAACCACTGTAAATAGCTAAATCAAAATCTTCTTTTGTATGATCTACTAGCATAACACCAGATTTTGAAGTTTGAGCATTATTAATTAATGTGTTTAGCTCACCAAAAGTTTCTTTTACTTCATTAATTGCTTTTTTTACATCTTCTTCTTTTGAACCATCTGCAACAATTCCTAAAGTTTTAACGTTATATTCTTTTTCTAAAAAATCTGTTGCTTTTTTTAATTTTTCTGAATTTCTACCAGTGATGACAACATTATAATTTTTTTTGGCAAAAGCTTTCGCAACGCCAAAACCAATACCTCCGCCACCACCTGTAATAAGTACTGTTTTATTCATATTTTTACCTCCATATTAATTATATCATAATAAATAAAAAAACTACATATTGTAGTTTTAAATCTATATGGCGTCCCTAATTGGGTTCGAACCAACGGCCTATCGCTTAGGAGGCGATCGCTCTATCCAACTGAGCTATAGGGACATAACACAATTGTAACACATCCGCTTAATTTATTCTAGTAGTATAAAAAAAGATTTATGATATAATTAAAATAGGTGGTGATAAGATGAGAAAATATTTCGGGACTGATGGTATAAGGAAAATTGCAGGTAGTGAGCTTACACCTGAATTATCTTATAAAGTAGCAAAAGCAACAGCATATGTTTTAAATAAAAATAAGGGATCAAGACCAACTATTTTAATTGGGAGAGATACAAGAATTTCAGGAACGCTTATAGAAAGTGCGATGGTAGCTGGTTTTTTAAGTTGTGGGGCATATGTGATTTCATTAGGAACAGTACCAACACCAGCAGTAGCTTATTTAACAAGAACACTAAAATCAGATGCAGGAGTAGTTATTTCTGCTTCACATAATAGTTTTGAGTTTAATGGAATAAAATTTTTTAGTAATAAAGGAATAAAATTTTCTGATTCGGTAGAAGAGGAAATAGAAAGGGTTATGGATTCAGAAGATTTAAAAGACTATTATGTAAAAAATGAGAATATTGGTGTTTTGGTAGAAGATAAAAGTTTAATAAACGAATATGTAGATTTTATATATGATATTTTTAAAAATAAAATTAAAGTTAGTAATGATTTTAAAGCGTGCTTAGACTGTGCAAATGGAGCGACTTATAAGGTGGCTAAAATGGTATATGATAAGTTAAATATTAACTATGATATTATAAGCGATAACCCTAATGGAATAAATATTAATGATAATTGCGGGTCTACACATTTAGAAAAGTTAAAAGATCATGTTATCCAAAATAAATGCAATATTGGTTTTGCCTATGATGGTGATGGCGATAGATGTTTGGCTGTAGATGAAAAAGGGAATACAATTGATGGTGACAAAATTATGGCGCTTTTAGCTGATTATTTGAAAAAAAATGATAAGCTTTCTAAAGATACTTTAGTAGCCACAGTAATGAGTAATTTAGGCCTTTCTAAATTTGCAGAAGAAAATAATATAAATTTAGTTAGAACAAAAGTTGGTGACCGTTATGTAGTCGCTGAAATGCTTGAAAATGGTTATAATTTAGGTGGCGAACAGTCAGGACATATAATTTTATTAGATTATAATCCTACTGGTGATGGAATTTTAACTTCTCTTATGGTTATTGCATGTTTGCTTGAAAAAGACATGCAAGTATCTGAAAGTTTAAAAATAATTAATATATATCCTCAAGTGCTTGTGAATGCTAAAGTGAAAGAAGATCGTAAGAATGATTATATGATAGACATTGAAATCAAAAAAGCAATTGAAACATTGGAAAAAGAATTTGAGGGGAATGGTAGAGTTCTTATTAGGCCATCTGGAACAGAACCACTTGTAAGAGTAATGATAGAAGGTTCTGATAAAAATATTATTACTGAAAAAGCTACAGAACTAGCTAATTTCATTGAAGAAAGATTAAGTGCTTAAAAGCACTTTTTTTGATAAGTTATTAGAATAAAAAAGGAAAATACAAGGTTTTCTTGTATCATATTAGTAGGAAGATAATTTGAATAAGCAGGTGCCTGCTTCACTTTTTAAAGAAATTTAAAGAGAGGAGCGTGATACTATGAGAAAAAGTAAGTTCTTGGAATTTATGGATTTAATTATTATCATATTGCTACTTATTGTACTTGTAAAAGTATTATAAAAACAAAAAAGCACCGTTATCAATAAGATAACTAGTGCCGAACACTTATGTGGCAGGCATTTGCACTTCAAATGTCTTCCGTTTTCATTATATGATAAAAAATAATAAAAATCAACTTTCGATGAAAGTTAGAAAATGGGTTAATAATTTTTTGATAAGTTATTAGAATAAAAAAGGAAAATACAAAGTTTTTTTGTATCATATTAATAGGAAGATAATTTGAATAAGCAGGTGCCTGTTTCGCTTTTTAAAGAAATTTAAAGAGAGGAGCGTGATACTATGAGAAAAAGTAAGTTCT